>JBOGZI010000260.1:0-9003 GCA_050697275.1 Solirubrobacterales bacterium
CACGATCGCGGGGGAGAGGATCCATGCGATGTACTGCGAGCTCGGCTTCGTCGAGCTCAGCCCGGCGGGACCGTGGCCACCGGGCGGGACCGACCAGCCCGCCTACGGATACCTGATCTATCCGCACCGGCCGATCGTCGCCTACGACGCGGCGAGCGGTGAGCTGCTCAGCGAGTACTGCGTGCGCTTCCCCGACCACTCCGAGCCCGAGGCGGGTGAATGGCTGCCGGCCGCCGACGACGTGCTCGCCAAGTGGCTCGCGCTGCGCGGCGACGAGCACCGGCTGATCTCGACCGCGAACATGCACCTGCCGGGACGCCAGCTCGACCCGGCGATGGTCCGCCGCGACCTCGAAGCGGCCAAGCACTGGCGGGGCGCCAGAGGCATCCCCGGACGCGAAGCGGAGGAGATGCCGACTGATGGCCGATAACCGGCCCCGCAGCAAGGTCGTCTTCGACGGCCCCGAGCGCGCCTTCGCCCGCGCCTACATGAAGGGAATCGGCTTCGGCGACGAGGAGCTGAGCCGGCCCACCGTCGGGATCGCCAACACCTGGATCGAGGCGATGCCCTGCAACTACCACCTGCGCGGGATCGCCGAGGCGGTGAAGGAGGGCGTCCGCGAGGCCGGGGGCACCCCGATGGAGTTCAACTCGATCGCGATCTCGGATGGGATCACGATGGGAACTGAGGGCATGAAGACGTCGCTGGTCAGCCGGGAGGTGATCGCCGACTCGATCGAGCTGACCGCGCGCGGCTACCAGTTCGACGCCGTCGTCGCCCTCTCGGGCTGCGACAAGACGATCCCCGGCTGCGTGATGGCGCTCGCCCGTCTCGACGTCCCCGGGGTGATGCTCTACGGGGGCTCGATCCTGCCCGGGGTCTGGCGCGGCAAGGAGGTGACGATCCAGGACGTCTTCGAGGCGATCGGCGCTCACGCCGCCGGCGACATGAGCGAGGAGGACCTCACCGAGCTGGAGGGCTGCGCCAGCCCGGGACCGGGCGCGTGCGGCGCCCAGTTCACCGCTAACACGATGGCCTGCGCCTTCGAGGTGATGGGGATCACCCCGATGGGCTCCGGGATGGTGCCGGCGGTGGCCGGCGCCAAGGACCAGGTCGCCCGGGAGACGGGCCGGCTCGTGATGAAGGTGCTCGCCGACGACCTGCGCCCCTCCGCGATCATCACCAGGGAGTCGATCGAGAACGGGATCGCCACCGTGGCGATGTCCGGGGGCTCCACCAACGGGGTCCTGCACCTGCTCGCGATCGCCAGGGAGGCGGGAATCGACCTCTCGATCGACGACTTCGACCGGATCTCGGAGCGCACCCCGCTGCTCGGCGACCTCAAGCCCGGCGGCCGCTACGTCGCCAAGGACCTCTACGAGGCAGGCGGGATCGGGCTGTTCGCGAAGCGGCTGTCCGAGGCGGGCGTCCTCAACGGCGAGGAGATCACGGTCACCGGCGAGACGATCGGCGCGCTCGCCGATCGGGCGGAGGAGGCCGAGGGCCAGCAGGTGGTGCGGCCGCTCGACGACCCGCTGAAGCCCACCGGGGGGCTGGTGATCCTGCGGGGCAACCTCGCTCCGGACGGCTGCGTGGTCAAGGTCGCCGGCGAGGAGCGCACCGAGCACACCGGGCCGGCGCGCGTCTTCGAGTCCGAGGAGGAGTGCTTCGCCGCCGTGAAGGAGAACTCGATCGTGCCGGGCGACGTCGTCGTGATCCGCAACGAGGGTCCCTCCGGAGGCCCCGGGATGCGGGAGATGCTCCAGGTGACGGCCGCGCTGGTCGGCGAGGGGATCGGCGACAAGGTGGCGCTACTCACCGACGGACGCTTCTCGGGCGCGACCCACGGCCTGATGGCCGGCCACGTCGCACCCGAGGCCAAGCACGGCGGGCCGATCGCGGCCGTCCGCGACGGCGACGAGATCACCCTCGACATCAAGGCGCGCCGACTCGACCTCAAGCTCTCCGACGAGGAGATCGCCGAGCGCGTCGCCGAGTACCGTCAGCCCGAGCCGCGCTACCGCGCGGGCGTGATGGCCAAGTACGCGGCCTCGGTCTCCTCGGCGTCAGAGGGTGCCGTGACTGGTTAGAAAGTCCTCGAGCATCCGATTGAAGCGGACCGGGCGCTCGATCTGGGGGGCGTGGCCACACTGGTCGAAGATGACCAGCTCGGCGTTGTCGCCGATCCGGCGCTGGTACGCCGGGGCGGCGGGGACCGGCACCACCCGGTCGTTCCGCCCCCAGACGATCAAGGTCGGCACGTTGATCTCCTCGAGCCGGTGGCGGATGTCGTAGCCCCACAACGTGGTGAGGGCGTCGTAGTAGCCCGGGCTCCTCATCGCGGGGACGAAGTTCTCCCAGAGGACCTCCCGGCGCAGGGCGAGCGGATCGTGGAAGACGCCCTGGAACGCGCGGCGGCGAAGCCGCGGGCGGAGGATCCCGGTGCGCTGGTAGCGGAGCGCGAACGGGGCGGCGGCCATCCCGACCCGGGCGATCATCGCCGCCGGCTCGCGGCGCGCGCGGGCCCAGGTGATCCCCGCGGCGGAGACCAGCACCAGCTCGTCGACGCGCTCGGGCTCGGTGATCGCCACCTCGGTGGCGATGAAGCCGCCCATCGAGTTGCCGACCAGCGAGCAGCGGGCGATCCCGAGCCGCTCGCAGAAGTCGCGGACGAAGCGGCCATAGGCGGGGATCGAGATCTCCCACGGCGGCATCGGGCTGCCGCCGAAGCCGGGCAGGTCCAGGGCGACCACGCGGTGGGTCCGCGAGAGCCTCGGGATCTGCTCGAGCCAGTTCTGCCAGGCGCCCGAGAGGCCGTGGACCAAGACCAGCGGCGGCCCCTCACCCATCTCGACGTAGTTGACCTCGGCGCCCACCACCTCCACTCGCCGGAGGCGATCGCGCCAGTCGATCTCGAGCCAGTCGGGCTCCGGATTGCCGTACGGGTCCGCACCTTCGGACGGGGTCGGGGGCGGCAGGCGCACCCGCCCGGCGGCGAGTCGCACCGCATAGCCGGCGTCCGAGGCGAGCCGCCGCAGCTCCTCGCGGACCGGCCGCTCTGGGGCCTCATGATCGGGGACCGTCAACGGCTTCGCCATTAGACGGGTTGCGCCTCGCCTTCGGCTGCGGCGCACCCTCGAATCACGCGTAGCCCATCCGTTCGAGGATCGGGATCTCGCGGATCTGGGGAGGCTGCAGGTGGTCCCAGAGGATCCCGCGAGGCCGTGGGTACTGCCGCTCCACCTCGATCACGGCCCGCGGGGTGGCGATCATGTCGACCGGGAGATCGTGGTCGGTCGTCTGCAGGTGCTCGCGGACGATCTGGATCGGGTGCACGGTGGTCGCGACCGTGGTGTGCTCGTCGATCTTCCCGGCCTCGATCAGCACCCCGTACTCGAGGTCCGAGAAGCCGCCGCCCTTGCCGACCCTGGCCCCGCTCAGGTTGACGGCGACCGAGCCGCAGAGCACGAAGTCGATCTCCGGCAGGTCCTCGTCGGCGATCACCAGGCCGTGCCGCAGCGCCCCCTTGATCGTGGCCGCCTCGCGCACCTGCTTGGCGGAGAGCTTGCGCGGGTCGAGCAGCCGGAAGGGGTGGGTGTCCCGCAGCCTCGGTACCGCCATCACCAGGGTCTTGCCCTCCTCGAGGGCAATCCGCCGCGCGTGGGTTTGCGGCGAGTCCGGGTTGACCTTGATCGTGCGCGCCCGCTTCCAGAGGCGGTGAGCGGCGAGCTTCTGGGCGGCCAGCTTGGCGCCGGCGAAGTTCGGGATGCGGCCCTCGGCCCCGGGAAACCGCGAGACCCCCTCGCGGTCCATCGACTTCCAGACGTCGCGGCGCACCTGGTCCTTGGTTCGCATGGCTGAGGCTGATCCTAAGGTGGAGAGGCATGATCCCGTCCCCGCCCGGGTAAACACTCGCAAACTGGCTTGCGGATCGGGGTTCGGGCAGGGCCGGGCGTGCTGGGACCCTAAAATCTGCGGCCAGGGGAAGCTCTACCAACACCTCAGATGCGAACGCAGTTGAAAATGCACCAGAAGCTCCTGATCGCGCTGGCCGCGGCGCTGACCATGCTGCTCCTGCTCGCGGTCGCCGTCTGGGCCTACGACAGCGCCCAGAAGGACCAGATCGCGCCCGGGGTGAAGGTCGGCGGCGTCGAGATCGGCGAGCGCGACGTCGACCAGGCGCGCAAGCTGATCGAGAACGAGATCGTGGCGCCGCTTCGTAAGCCGGTGGTGGTCCGCTACGCGGGCGAGGACCACGTTCTCTCACCCAAGCGGCTGGGCCAGAACGCCGACGTCGACGGGATGGTGGACGAGGCCGTCGAGGTCAGCCGCGAGGGCGGCCTGATCGAGCGGATCTCCCGCTATGCCTCGGGATCGACTGTGAACGTTGACATCGAGCCTCGGGTGGGCTACTCGCAGGAGGCCCTGGAGAAGTTCGTGGCGAAGCTCGCCGGTGAGATCAACCGCGACCCGGTCGACGCGAGCCTCGAGCCGGCCGGGGATCGGCTCTCGCCGGAGCCCGGGCGGAAGGGCTTCGAGCTCCAAGAGGACCAGACCCAGGATCTGATCGCCGAGCAGGTCGAGACTCCGGGCCGCGACGGGCCGATCGACGCCGTGGTCAAGAAGACCGTGCCCGAGATCACCAAGAACGAGCTGGCGGAGGCATACCCGCGCTACATCACGATCGACCGCGGCAGCTTCACGCTCCGCTACTTCAGGAACCTGAGACTGAAGGAGAAGTACACGATCGCCGTCGGCCAGGTCGGCTACGACACCCCCTCCGGGCTCTATCACCTCCAGACCAAGGAGGTCAACCCGACCTGGCACGTGCCCGAGTCCGACTGGGCGGGCGAGCTGGCGGGTCAGGACATCCCGCCGGGCCCGGGGAACCCGCTCGTCGCGCGCTGGATGGGGATCATCGACGGCGCCGGGATCCACGGCACCAACGAGACCGGCTCGCTCGGGTCAGCCGCCTCGCACGGCTGCATCCGGATGGCGGTGCCCGAGGTGATCGAGCTCTTCGACAAGGTCGAGGTCGGCGACCCGGTCTACATCCAGTAGACGCAGGGGCCCAGGCCGTGATGACGAAGTACTCGTCATGGACGAGGGGACTCGTGAGGCGACCCTGCCCGCACCCTGGCGCCGTGCCCTGGAGATCTTCGAGCGCGACCTGAGCGCGCGCGCCGCCGCGGAGAGCACCCGCCGCGCCTACGCCACCGACATCGGGCGGCTGGCCGAATGGGCGGGACCGCTCGACCTCTCTCCCGAGGAGATCGGCCACAAGGACCTGCGCCGCTTCGCCGCGTACCTGTCCGACCGAGGCGCCTCCGCCGCCGGCGTCGCCCGCAAGCTGGCCGCGATCCGAGCCTTCTACGGCGCCCTACTGAGAGCGGACGCGGTGAGCGCCAACCCGGCCGAGCTGGTCGCGACCCCGAAACGCGCGAGGAAGCTCCCGCGGGTGCTGAACCGGGGCGAGGTGGAGGCGCTGCTCGACCGGATTCCGGCGAGGGCGCCGCTCGAGCTGCGGGACCGTGCCATGTTCGAGCTCGCCTACTCCTGCGGCCTGCGCGCCGAGGAGGTGATCGGCCTCGACTCGGACTCGCCCGACTTCGACGGGGAACGGCTGCGGGTCGAGGGAAAGGGCGGCCGCACCCGGTTCGTCCCGATCGGCGAGCCCGCCCAGCAGGCGCTGCGGCGTTACCTGGAGCGCGGCCGCCACGCTCTGGTGGGTGAACGCGATGAAAACGCCCTGCTCGTCTCCAAGAGCGGTCGCAGGCTGCATCCCTCGGATGTGCGCCGCAGGCTCGAGCTGCGGGTCCGCGAGGCGGCGATCGCCGGAGGCGTCTCGCCGCACACGCTGCGGCACTCCTTCGCCACCCATCTGCTCGAGGGGGGCGCCGACCTGCGGGCGATCCAGGAGCTGCTGGGCCATTCCAGTCTCTCGACCACGCAGGTTTACACCCAGGTGGAACCCTCGTGGCTGCAAAGCCAGTACGCTCGCAGCCATCCTCGCGCTTGAGGAGATTCGACAAGTGCAGGTGAAAGGTCGATGGAAGCGGAGGTGAAGGCGTTCGAGCTCCGCGAGCTCTGGCGCCGGTACAAGCAGGGGGGAGATGAGAGCGCACGGGAGCGGCTGGTAGTCGCTTACTCGCCTCTGGTCAAGTTCGTCGCCGGCCGTACGGGCGCCCGGCTTCCCTCTCACGTCGAGCAAGCCGACCTGATCTCCTACGGGATGCTGGGACTGATCGAGGCGATGGACCGGTTCGAGCCCGAGCGCCGGATCCGCTTCGAGACCTTCGCGATGCAGCGGATCCGTGGCGCGATCATCGACGAGCTGCGCTCCCTCGACTGGGTGCCCCGCTCGGTTCGCTCCCGCGCCCGCGAGATCGAGGAGGCGAACTCGAAGCTCGAGCACGAGTTCGGCCGGCCGCCCACCGACGCCGAGCTGGCCGAGCGCCTCAAGATCAGCGAGGAGGATCTGCAGGAGTCCCTGCTGCAGATCTCCAACTCGTCGATCCTGGCGCTCGAGGAGCTCTGGATGACGCCGGACGCCTCCGGCGACCGCGTCTCGCTGCTCGACACGATCGAGGACGAGAGCGCGCCCGACCCCCAGGCGGCGCTGGACACCACCGAGGTCAAGGACCGCCTTCAGGACGCGATCCAGGACCTGCCGGAGCGGGAGACGCTGGTGATCGCGCTCTACTACTTCGAGAACCTCACGCTGCGGGAGATCGGCGAGGTCCTCGGGGTGACCGAATCGCGCGTCTCCCAGCTCCATTCGAAGGCGGTGCTGCGGCTGCGCTCTCGGCTGAAGACGTCCGGGTAGACGGCTTCGCTGGGCCACCAACCCTCCTTGGCAAGGCTGGTCCGTCGCTATAGGGTTCGCGGCCGATGGCTCACAAGGCCGCCGATCGGATTCGGAACGTCGCCCTGATCGGGCATCGCGGCAGCGGCAAGACCTCGCTGCACGAGGCGATGCTGTTCGAGGCCGGCGTAATCAACCGGCTCGGCAAGGTCGAGGACGGATCCACCGTCTCGGACTTCGAGCCCGACGAGCAGTCCCGCGAGATGTCGATCGGCGCCTCGGTCTCGTCCTTCGAGCACGGCGGCCGCAAGATCAACCTGATCGACACACCGGGCGAGCCGAGCTTCGTCGCCGACACGGTCGCCTCGCTGCGGGTCGCCGACGCCGCCGTGGTGGTGATCAACGCCGTGATGGGAGTCGAGGTGCACACCGAGCGGCTCTGGGAGCGCGCCGACAAGGAGGGACTGGCACGGCTGGTCTTCGTCAACATGCTCGACCGCGAGCGCGCCGACTTCTTTCGCGCCCTCGATTCGCTGAAAGAGGCCTTCGGCTCGCACGTCGTCGCGCCCGAGATCCCGATCGGCGCCGAGCACGAGGTGCGCGGCGTGATCGACCTGATCGACATGAAGGCCTTCGTCGCCCAGGGCGAGGGGAAGGGGGCACCCGACCCGCAGGAGATCCCGGAGGAGTTGGCCGAGCAGGCCCAGGAGTACCGCGAGAAGCTGATGGACGAGGTCGCCGAGAACTCCGACGAGCTGATGGAGCGCTATCTCGAGGGCGAGGAGATCTCCCACGAGGAGATCGTCACCGTGCTCAAGCGAGGGGTGACCGACGGCAAGATCTTCCCGGTCACCTGCGGCGTTGCCACCAAGAATCTGGGCACCACCCGCCTGCTCCAGGCGCTGGTCGAGGACCTGCCATCACCGGCGATGCGCGGCGCCGTGGTCGGGCTGGGGGGCGACGGCGAGGAGATCGAGATCGAGCCCGACGAGGACGGCGAGCTGGTCGCCTACGTCTTCAAGACCCTCGCCGACCCCTATGCCGGGCGCCTCAACCTCTTCCGTGTCTTCTCCGGGGTGCTGAAGGGCGACTCCCAGGTCACCAACGTCAGCCGCCGCGCCAAGGAGAGGATCGGCCAGCTGCTCGTTCCCAGCGGCAAGGAGCACGAGCAGGTCGATGAGCTGGGCGCGGGCGACATCGGCGCGGTGGCGAAGCTGAAGGAGACGCGCGCCGGGGACGTGCTCGCGACCAAGGACGCCAAGGTCTCCTTCCCGCCGCTCGAGCTGCCGGCCCCCGTGATGGCGTTTGCCTTCGAGCCGAAGAGCAAGGGCGACGAGGAGAAGGCCGTCAGCGCGATCCGGCGGCTGGAGGAGGAGGACCCGACGCTCGACGTGCACAGGGACGCTCAGACCGGCGAGCAGATCATCGCCGGGCTGACCCAGGTCCACGTCGAGGTGATCGTCGACCGGATGAAGGAGCGCTTCGGCGCGGAGATCAACCTGAAGCCGCCCCGGGTCCCGTACCTGGAGGCCGTCCGCAAGTCCGCCAAGGCCCACGGCCGCTACAAGAAGCAGACCGGTGGCCGCGGCCAGTTCGGCGACTGCCACATCGAGATCGAGCCGGCGGAGCCGGGGACGGGGTTCGAGTTCGAGGACGCGATCAAGGGCGGTGTCATCCCCAAGGGGTTCATACCCGCGGTCGAGAAGGGGATCGCCGAGGCGATGCAGCACGGCATCCTCGCCGGCTATCCGGTCAACGATCTCAAGGTGCGGCTCTACGACGGCCAGCACCACCGGGTCGACTCCTCCGAGAACGCCTTCAAGGTGGCTGGCTCGATGGCCTTCAAGCAGGCGATGGAGGACGCCGATCCGGTCCTGCTCGAGCCGATCATGCTGCTCACGGTCAGCGTCCCCGAGGACGCCGTGGGCGACGTGATCGGCGACCTCAACTCGCGCCGCGGCAAGCCGCTCGGGATGGAGCCGAAGGGCTCCGCGACCGAGGTGAAGGCGGAGGTGCCGATGGCGGAGGTGCTCGACTACGCCCCGGACCTGCGGGCGATCACCGGCGGGCGCGGCGACTACACGATGGAGTTCGCGCGCCACGAGGAGATCCCCGGCCACCTGGCCCAGAAGGTGATCGCCGAGGCGCAGTCCGAGGAGGACGTTCGCGCCTAGTCGTCAACGTGGACGGCGGGGCGC
>JBOGZI010000261.1:0-9587 GCA_050697275.1 Solirubrobacterales bacterium
GCGCAGAACATGTAGGCGACCGCGGCCCGCGGCAGCAGCCCCGCCGGCAGGCCGATCACCGGGACACTGTCCCGCCTGGCGAGCTCGGCCAGCTGGCCGCCGGTCGTCGCCACCAGCCGCTGTGCCCCCAGCGCCTCCGCCGCCGAGTAGCAGGCCAGAGCCTCCTCGGTCTCCCCCGAGTAGCTGGAGCAGAGCACCGCCGCGCCAGCCGGCCCCCAGGAGGGAAGCTCGTAGTCCCGCACGGTGGCCAGCGGCTTCGAGAGCCTGTCCCCCAGCGCCGCCGCGGCCAGCTCGCCGCCGATCGCCGAGCCGCCCATGCCGCAGACGAGCGCGGCGGGCGCCTCCATCGGGTGCAGCCGGGCACTCTCGATCCGCCAGAGCGCATCGCGGAGGTGGGCCGGGATCTGCTCGACCGCGTCGAGCATGCCGCCGCTGTCGACGGCGCGGATCTCCTCGCGCGCGCTCATGCCGCCGCACCCACCGTCTCGCCCTCCCCGAGCACGGCGCCCGGTTCGACGGTCGCTCCGGCCACGACCTCGACCCGGGCCGCCAGGATCGCGTCCTGCACCCGCGCCCGCTCCCCGACCCGGCAGCCGGCGAGCAGGACCGAGCCTCGGACGGTCGCGTCGCCCCCGATCACGCAGCCCGGCCCGAGCACTGCCCGGGGGCCGATCCGCGCGCCGTCGGCCACCCGTGCCCCGGCCTCGATCAGTGCCGGCGGCTCGATCGCGCCCTCGCTCGCCTCCGCGCCGTCCTCGACCCGCAGGCCCCGCTCGTCGAGGCGTCCCGCGGTGACCGTGTCCACCCGGCACTCGAGGATGTCCCAGTTGGCGCGGAGGTAGCGCTCGGGCGTGCCGATGTCGATCCAGTAGCCCTCGAGCCGCACCCCGTAGAGACCCGAGCCGACCAGCCGCGGGAACACCTCCCGCTCGATCGAGACCTCGCGGTCGGGAGGGATCAGCTCCAGCACCGAGCGCTCGAGCACGTAGGCGCCCGCGTTGATCTCGTCCGTGTCGATCTCGTCCGGGTCGGGCTTCTCGAGGAACTCGGTGATCTCGCCGTCGTCGCTCCGCCTCACCAGGCCATAGGCGCTCGGGTCCTCGACCGGGTAGAGCGCGATGCTGGCGCGGGCGCCGGCGGACTCGTGCCGCTCGATCAGCGCGCTCAGGTCGAGATCGCAGAGGCAGTCCCCGTTGAGCACCAGGAAGCGGTCGTCGAGCAGCCCCTCGGCGAAGCGGATCGCCCCGGCGGTCCCGCGGGCGTCGGGCTCCTCGGCGAAGCGGATTCGCACGCCGGGCTCGAGCCGGGTCAGAGCCTCGCGGATCCCCTCGGCCAGGAAGCCGCAGGAGATGACGACGTCGTCCACGCCGTGGCCGCGGAGCCAGTCGATCACGTAGGCGACATGCGGGCGGCCGGCCAGCGGCAGCACCGGCTTGGGCACCGCGTAGGTCAGGGGTCGCAGCCGCGTCCCCTCCCCCCCGGCCAGGATCAGCGCCTGCATCAGCGCTTGGGGACGGCGTTCACGGCGTCGGAGCGCCCGATCCCCTCGTAGATCAGCCCGGCGGCCCGGATCGCCTCGGCGTCGAGGAAGTTGCGCCCGTCGACGAGGAGCGCGTGCTTCATCCGCCCCGCCATCTCGGGCCAGTTGACCTCGGCGAATTCGGGCCACTCGGTGACCAGCACGGCGGCGTCGGCGCCCTCGAGCGCCTCGGCGGCGCTGGAGGTCATCTCGACGTTCGGCAGCAGCGGCCGGGCGGCGTCCTCCGCCACCGGGTCGTAGGCGACGACCTCGGCCCCCTCGCCCTCCAGCCGGGAGGCGAGCACCAGGCTCGAGGCCCCGCGCATGTCGTCAGTGTCGGGCTTGAAGGCAAGGCCGAGCAGGGCGACCCGCTTGCCGACCAGCGAGTCCAGGTGCCGGCTGAGCTTCGCCATCACCCGGCGCTTCTGCAGCTCGTTCACCTCGATCACCGAGGTGAGCAGCTGGAAGTGGTAGCCGGAGTTGCCGGCGAGCATCTTCAGCGCCGAGACGTCCTTGGTGAAGCAGGAGCCGCCGTAACCGATTCCCGCCTGCAGGAACCTCGGTCCGATGCGCTCGTCGAGGCCCATCCCGTGCGCGACGTCGGTGACGTCGGCGCCCACCTCCTCGCAGACGTTGGCGATCTCGTTGATGAAGCTGATCTTGGTGGCGAGGAAGGCGTTGGAGGCGAGCTTGATCATCTCTGCGCTGGAGACGTCGGTGCGGACGATCGCGGCGCCGAGCGGCTCGTAGGCGGTGGCCACCACGTCAGCCGCCCACTCGTCGCCCCGCTCGGCGCCGATCACCACCCGGTCCGGCTCCATGAAGTCCCGGACCGCGGTGCCCTCCCGCAGGAACTCGGGGCAGGAGACGTAGGCCAGCTCCGGCGCGGCCCGCCGGATGCTGCGGCCGGTCCCCACGGGGACGGTGCTCTTCATCACCAGGGCCTTGCCCTCCGCGTCGCCGATCTCCTCCGCGGCCCTGGTCACGGCGGAGAGGTCCGCGTCGCCGGAGTGGGTGGGCGGCGTCTGCACGCAGACGAAGGCGACCCTCGCCGCGTCCAGCAACGGCGCAAGCTCGGTGGTGAAGGTGATCCGCTCGCGGTTGCGCGCCACCATCTCGGGCAGCCCGGGCTCGTGGATCGGGATCTCGCCGCGCGCGAGCGCCTCGACCTTGGCGGCGTCGATCTCACGCGCCACCACGCGATGGCCGAGCTCGGCGAAGCAGGCGGCCGTCACCAGGCCGACCCAGCCGACGCCGATTACTCCGATCGGCTCCTTCTCGCTCATCTCTCGTAGCCTCTCAGGCCGCGACGGGCGGGCGCCGACGGCGCCCTACTCCTCGCCGCGCTCGGCAATCCTCGGCAGCTTCTTGAAGCCCTGCGCCAGCCTCAGCATCTCCGCGTTGGAGAGCGACTCGATCAGGGTGTTGGTGACCCAATAGGAGCCGAGGTCGTCCTGCCAGGCGACCATCCGCACCCGATCGCCGTCGTAGTAGAGCTGGTACTCGCGGTCCCCGATCTCCCTGACCTCGTCCGGGCTCTCGAGGATCGGCGGGTCCTTCCAGCGCGTCCCCATGAACCCGTAGTACTCGCCCAGCACCGGGCGCGAGAAGACCCACTTGTAGGCGCTCCGCTCGCCGGGGGGTGGCGAGCCCTCGCCGGTGCCGTTGATCTTGTAGACGCGGGGCTTCTGGTCGTAGTCGCTGCCGGTCTCGAGCAGGGTCGGGTAGTAGATGGTCAGCTTCGCGACCCGCGCGCGCACCGACCGGGCGAGCTCCTTGCCGTACTGCGTCTCGAGCAGGCCGGCGTCTCCGCCGCCGGCCGGGTTCGGGGCCTTCTTCCGCTCCCCCTCACCAGGGGCTGGGACGGGGACCTCGTCCGGCGCTTGCTCCTCCTCGACCGGCTCATCGGGCGTGGCCGTCTGCCCGGCCGTCCCCGGCGTGGCCCGGAAGCCGAAGAACTGGTTCACGGCCTTCTGCAGCTGCGAGGTGGTGGTGGTGACGAAGGACGGCCCGAGCGCCCCCTCGAACTTGACCTGCTTGATCGGGGCGTCGCGGGCGTCCAGAAAGAGCTTCAGCACCTGGAGCATCGTCTGGGGGTCGTTGATGTCCGAGGTGGTGTGCTCGGTGAAGATCTTGATGAGCTCCTTGCGGTCCGCGAACAGCCGTTCCGGCGGGATCTTCTGGCGCGCCTCGCGCAGGAACTCCTGCTGGCGGGCCGCCCGCACGATGTCGTTGTCGGTGTGCCGATAGCGCGCGTAGTCGAGCGCGTCGAATCCGCAGAGCGCCTGGTACCCGGGCTGCAGGTCGATCTCCTCGTAGGTGAACTGCGCGGACTTGCCCTCGTTGGAGTTGAAGTAGCGGCGGTCGACGTCGACGTAGACGCAGTCGAGCGCGTTGACGGCGCGGGCGAAGCCCTCGAAGTCGACGTTGACCAGGTGGTTGACCTCGAACGCCTGCCCGTCGATGCTGAGCAGCTCCTCGACTGTCTGCAGGGTGAGCTGGGGCCCACCGTAGGCGTAGGCTTCGTTGAGCTTGGCGGTGCCGCGTCCCGGGATGTTCACCTTGAGGTCGCGCGGCAGGGAGAAGAGCGCGATCGCCTCGCGGTCCGGGTCGAGCCGCAGCAGCATGGTCGTGTCCGAGAGGCCCCTGAACCCCTTCAGCTCGTCCTTCAGCTCCGGGTCCTTGTCGGAGCCGAGGATGAGGATGGTCTGCGGGGCGCCGCCCTCGACGTTGGTGAGGAACTTGTTGGCCCCCTGAAGGACGCCGGTCGGATCCTTGAGCGCCTGCGCGATGTCGCCCAGGTAGAGGATCAGGCTGGCGGCGGTGGCGGTCGCCACCGAGGCGACGATCAGCAGCGAGGCGGTGGTGAAGCGGAGCCAGAGCGGGAATCCGGGGCGCCAGCGACGTACCCGCTCGAGGCCAGAGCCGACCCCGTCCGAGCTCCTCATCCCCCGCACGCCGGAGCCGAGCTTGGCGCGCGCCTCGCCGAGGCGGGCACCGGCCGCCCCGGCCAGGGTCGGCTCCTCGCCGGCTGGCTGGGCCTGTCCGTCGCCGGCTCGCGGCGCCTCGACCTCCCCGTCCCCTGCCGCCTCGGCGTCAGCCGCCTCCCACTCCTGGGTTTCGGCGTTGATCAGCTCCTCGAGCTCGCTCTCCGCCTCGAGCTCCTCCTCATCGTCGTCGACGACCACCTCCTCCTCGGCCAGCTCCTCGTCGAGCTCCTCCTCGGCGAACTCGCTCTCGAGCTCGGCCTCGTCCTCCTGCTCGTGCTCGGCCCGGCCGCCCTGGTCGGCGTCGAGCTCGCCCCCGAGCTGGAACTCGCCCGTCTCGTCGGAGCGAGGGTCCGGACCCTCGGAGGGATGCTCGCCTGAGCCGGGCGCGCCTTCGCCGCCCTGACCGCGCGGCGTCACTCGGGGACCATCCCGGGAAAGTGGTTGACGAAGCCCTCCAGCGCCTGGCGATAGCTGCGCAGCGAGCTGACCGAGACCCACTCCTCCGGGCCGTGGTGGCCGTCGCCGATCGGGCCGAACTCGACCGCCGGGACGCCGACGCTGAGGAAGGAGACGGCATCCGAGGCGCCGTCCCGCCCGACGCTCATCACGCGCTCGGGATGGTGGGGCGAGGCCGCCTCGCACAGCCCGAGCACGAAGGGCGAATCCGGCTCGACCACCGCGGGCGGACGCCGGAAGGTGGCGATCACGCGGGTGTCAGGCAGCCCGGAGACCTGCTCGAGGATCTCATCGGGATCCTGGTCGGGCAGGAAGCGGATGTCGACGTCTATGACGCAGGTGTCGGGCACTTTGTTCAGGGCATCACCGCCCCAGATCCGACCGAGGTTGATGGAGGGCCGGTCGAACAGGGCGGAGCTGTGGCGCGCAAACGGTAGCGATTCGATGCCTCTGAACACCTCAACCGCCTTGACCGCGGCGTTGTCCCCGAGCCAGGGGGTGGCGCCGTGCGCGGCGCGGCCGGCGACCTCGATCCGCATCGCCAGCACGCCCTTCGCCTGCACGCCGACCTGGAGGTTGGTCGGCTCGCCGGTGATCGCGAAGTCGCCGATGAAGCCGCTCCCGACCAGGGCGTCGCTGCCCCTGTCCACCTCCTCCTCGGACTCCTCGTCGGAGACGATCCCCAACCGCAGCCTCACCTTGTCCTGGTCGCGCAGGGAGTGGAGCAGCACCATCATCACCGCGATCGCGCCCTTCATGTCGTAGGCGCCCCGCCCGAACAGCCGATCCCCCTCCAGGTGCGGCTCGAACTGCTCGCGGTGGCCCGGGACGACGTCGAGGTGGCCGTGGAGCACCAGGGTCGGGACGCCCTCCGGGCCCACCTCGGCGCGGGTGACCGGCAGCCCGCGCGACTCGGTCTGCGCGGCCTTGATGTCGCGCGACTCGAGCCAGCCGCCGACGAACTCGGCGGCGCGGCGCAGCCCCTCGGCGACCGAGGTGTCGAAGGCGACCAGCCTTTCGGTGAGGGCAATCTCATCCACGGGCGAACACCATACGGGGCCGGCTTCAGAGACCCTGAAGGTCCCTCCTCAGTGGGCGCGTTCGGCAAACCCGGCCGCTTCCGGCGCACCATCCTGCACGGGGCTCGCGGCTACTCGCCGCCGGCGACCGCGAGGAAGGCCTCGGCGCGCTCCTTGTCGCGCTCCGCCTGGCGGTGGGCGCCGGAGCCCTCCTCGGACTCCGCCAGCCGCGCCTCGGCGTCCTCGGCCCGGCTGCGCAGCGCGCTCTCGTCGAGCCGGTCGGGCGGGATCGCCTCGCCGACCAGCACCGTGGCGCGGTTGGCGAACACCTGAAGCCAGCCCTCCGCCTGCGCCCAGCGGCGGGTCTCGCCACCCGGCATGTGGAGACGCAGCTCGGTCGGGCGCAGCCGGGCGAGGACCGGCACGTGGTTGGCGAGCACGCCGATCTCGCCAACCGCGGTCCGGGTCGAGAGCTGCTCGACCTCACCGTCGAAGACCTCGCCCTCGGGGGTGAGGACCTGGACGCCGAGGGTGTGCTCGGGGTCGGGCACTACGCGGCGGCCTCCGACTTCTCCTCCTCGGCCTTCTCCTCAGACTTCTCCTCCTGCTCGGAGGCCTCGGCGGCGACGGCCTCGGCGGGCTCCTCCGCCCGCATCGACTTCGCCTCCTCCATCACCTGCTCGATCGAGCCCTGCATGTAGAAGGCGCGCTCGGGGATGTCGTCGTGCTCGCCGTCGACGATCTCCTTGAAGCTCCGCACCGTCTCGGCGACCGGCAGGTACTCGCCCGATCGGCCGGTGAACTGCTCGGCGACGAAGAACGGCTGCGAGAGGAAGCGCTGGATCTTGCGGGCCCGCGAGACCGTCTGCTTGTCCTCGTCGGAGAGCTCGTCGATGCCGAGAATGGCGATGATGTCCTGCAGCTCCTTGTAGCGCTGCAGCGTCTCCTGGACCCGGGTCGCGGTTTCGTAGTGCTCCTCGCCGAGGATCTCCGGCTTGAGGATGGTCGAGGTCGAATCGAGCGGGTCTACCGCCGGGTAGATCCCCTGCTCGACAAGCGAGCGGGTGAGCACCGTGGTCGCGTTCAGATGGGCGAACACCGAGGCCGGCGCCGGATCGGTGAGGTCGTCGGCCGGCACGTAGATCGCCTGCACCGAGGTCACCGATCCTTCTCTCGTCGACGTAATTCGTTCTTGCAGGTCGCCCATCTCGGTCTCCAGGGTCGGCTGGTAGCCGACCGCGGAGGGCATCCGGCCGAGCAGCGCCGAGACCTCCGAGCCCGCCTGCACGAAGCGGAAGATGTTGTCGATGAACAGCAGCACGTCCTGGCCGCCCTGCTGACGGAAGTACTCCGCCATGGTCAGGCCGGAGAGCCCGACCCGCAGCCGCGCCCCGGGCGGCTCGTTCATCTGGCCGAAGACGAGCATGGTCTTGTCGATCACCCCCGACTCCTTCATCCCGAGCCAGAGGTCGTTGCCCTCACGGGAGCGCTCGCCGACGCCGCAGAAGGCCGAGAGGCCCTCGTGCTCCTCGGCGATGTTGCGGATCAGCTCCTGGATCAGCACCGTCTTGCCGACCCCGGCGCCGCCGAACAGCCCCACCTTGCCGCCCTTCGCGTAAGGGGCGAGGAGATCGACCACCTTGATCCCGGTCTCCAGGATCTCCTGGCTCGGGGCGAGGTCCTCGACCTCCGGGGCGGGCCGGTGGATCGGCCAGCGCTCCTCGCCCTCGACCGGATCGCCCTCGTCGATCGTCTCGCCGAGCAGGTTGAAGATTCGGCCGAGGGTCTGCTCGCCGACCGGGACGGTGATCGGCCCTCCGGTGTCGATCACCTGCTGGCCGCGGCGTAGCCCGTCGGTCGCGTCCATCGCGATCGCCCGGACCCGGTCGTCGCCGAGGTGCTGCTGCACCTCGCAGATCAGCTGCGTCTCGGTGCGGCTCTCCTCGGCCGGGATGTCGATCCGCAGCGCCGTGAAGATCTCGGGGATCTGGTCGGGGAAGACGACGTCGATCACGACGCCCGTCACCTGCTCGACCGTGCCTACGTTGGTGCGTTGGTCAGCCATTCATCTCCTTGTCTTAACTGCCGAGCCCCTCGGCTCCGGCCACGACTTCAAGAATCTCCTGGGTGATCTCGGCCTGCCGCACCCGGTTCATCTCCAGGGTGAGGTCGCTGATCACCTCCTTCGCGTTGTCGGCCGCGTTCCGCATCGCGGTCATCCGCGCCCCGTGCTCCGACGCGGTGGACTCGAGCAGCGCCCGGTAGACGTTGAGCTGCGCGTACTCGGGGATCAGCTCGGCGAGCAGCTCCTCTGGCTCTGGCTCGTACACCCAAAGCGCCCTGCGGTGGGCCTCCGCCAGCTCCTCGTCCAGGTCCTCCCCGGGGGGGGCCAGCTTCTCGACGCCCTCGCCGAAGACGTCCGCCTGCTGGATCGGCAGCAGCGTCTGCCGGCGCACGTACTGGGTGAGCGGCGAGACGTAGCGGTTGTAGATCAGATCGACTCGGTTCAGGTCCTTGTCCACATAGGAGGCGACGAGCTCGTCGGCGATCTCGCGAGCATTGGCGAAGGCCGGTCTGTCCGTGAACCCGGTGTACTCCCCGCGCAGCTCCTCGCCGCGGAACCGCATCGTCGAGGCGCCGCGGCGGCCGACCACCGAGAACTCGACCTGCTTGCCCTCCGCGGAGAGCTGCCGCTGCAGCCGCACTCCCTCGCGGATGATCTGCGAGTTGAAGGAGCCGGCGAGCCCGCGGTCACCGGTGACGAGCAGGATCCCGATCGTGCGCTGCTCCTCGTGCTCCTGGAGCACCGGAAGGTTGCGCGCCTCGGCGCCCGCGGCCTCCGCCACCTGGCGGGTCATCTTGCGCAGCGCCTGCGCGTAGGGCCGCAGGTTGTCGATCCGCTCCTCGGCCCGCCGCAGCCGCGCCGCGGCAACCATCTCCATCGCCCGGGTGATCTTCTGAACGTTCTTCACGCTCGAGATCCGGTTCTTCACCTCTTTGCGAGTGGCCATGGTGTCCTCGTGCCGCTAACGCCTGTCGCGCGGGTGGCGCCGAGCACGCGTCCCCGCGCCCCTGCGCGGGTGCGCGTGCGCAGGCGACAGGACCCGCGCGCCGGGCGCTTGGTGGATCATGCGGGCGCCGCCTCCTTCTCGGGCTCGGGAGAAGAGCGGGCGGGAGCGGCGCGCTCCTCCTGGGAGAGAATCCGGTCGGACTCGCCCTCCTCGAGGGGATTGCCCTCCTCGTCGAAGTCGGGCCCGAAGTCGTCGACGAACTCCTTGATCGCCGCCGACAGCGTCTCCTCGTCCTCGTCGGAGAGCTCGCCGCTCTCCTCGATCCCGTTGAGCAGCTCCGCGTTCTCCGCGTGGAGCCGCTCGAGCAGGCCCTGCAGGAAGTCCTGGACCCGCTCGGCCTTGATCCGGTCGAGGTGGCCGGCGGTGCCGGCGAAGATCGAGGCGACCTGATCGGACATCTTCAGCGCCTGGCGCTCCTTCTGGTTGAGCGCCTCGACCATGCGCTCGCCGCGGGCGAGCTGGCTCTGGGTCTCGGGGTCGAGCTCGGAGCCGAACTGGGCGAAGGCCTCCAGCTCACGGTACTGGGAGAGGT
>JBOGZI010000262.1:0-2034 GCA_050697275.1 Solirubrobacterales bacterium
GTCGGCTCCGCATCCGACCCCGCGCAAGGGCGCGGGGCGGATGCTCGCCGCCACCCGCCCGACTGGCGTCTAGGCTCACCCGGGGTGAGCTGGAAGGTCACAGTTCGTCACGGCCCCTCCGTCTCCAGGGAGAGGGTGAAGACGCTCGAGGAGGCGATCGGGGAGGCGCGCGCCGGCGTCGACCGGGTCCGGCGCGCGGGCGGCCTGCCCGAGATCAGCGCCTTTCGCGACTACAAGCCGGACCAGCGGGTCCACGCTCGGATCGAGCTCTCGGGACCCGGGCTGCTGCGCGGCAAGGAGGGCGGCATCGACGTGATGGGCGACGGCACCGTCGTCCCCTACACCGGGGCGATCCGCAAACGCGAGCTCGGGGCCGAGGGCCTCGACGACGCCTTCGAGCGACTGCGGGAGGCGCTGGCCTGATGGCCGAGGAGGTCGAGGCGGGACGGCGGGTGCGGCTGCCGGCCGGGGCCGAGCGGCCGATCCAGGTCTTCGTCAACGGGCTCGAGCAGGAGGAGGGCGCCGACTACTCCATCCAGGGGCGCGAGATCGTCTTCTCCCGCCCCCTGGTGAAGGAGCGCCTCAGCCGGGGTCGCTGGCTGGCGATGGCCCTGGGGCTGTTCGGCAGCTACGGCCGCAACGAGACGGTCGACGTCCACTTCCGCCGCGGCGGGACCACCGAGGTGATCTCGGACGCCGAGATCAGGACCTGATCCGGCAGACCTTCTTCCGCTTCTTCTTCTTCTTCTTCGCCTTCTTCTTCGCCTTCTTGCCCCGCTTCTTCTTCGCGTTCTTGCCCCGCTTCTTCTTCTTCGCCTTCTTGCACTTCGGCGTCGTCGCCAGCGGGACCGGCTGACCGGCCGCCGGCGGCGTGCGGATCGCCGCGCTCGAGCCCGGGGTCCCTCCCTGGGCCTGGTTGAACAAGTCCTGGGCGGTCGAGCCGAAGTAGGGGCCGAACATGACGTCGGTCTGGCTCAGGTACTTGTAGCTGTTGAGCGAGACCACGTTCTGGCCGCCGATCACCCAGCCGCCGCCGCTCGAGCCGCCGGTCATGTTGCAGCCGATCGCCATCGTCGGGGGCCCGGTGCCGGGAAGGCCCGTGTCGAACCACCCGAACTGCGAGCTGCAGGCCCAGAGCTTCGACCCGTCGAAGGGCGAAGCGGCCGGGTAGCCGTGTGAGAGGTAGACCTGCTCCGCGGGCTGGTTGAAGGCGATGCCGCGCCCCCCGACCACGTCCTCGATCTCCTGGCCGGTCGGGTTGCGCGCGATCACCGCGGCGCCGACGTCGTGGCGCAGGTCCTCGGACTGCACCCACTGCTGAGTCGCCAGCAGGGTGGACGCGCTCCAGACGCCGAACGGCGCGCTGCCGTTCCGGTAGCCGGGCACGAAGGCGAAGTTGGTGGCCCAGACGCCGCTCTCCTTGACGCAGTGCCCGGCGGTGATCACGGTGCTGTCGTTGCTGGAGTTGACCACGGTGCCCGAGCAGACGAAGTTGCCCTGCCCCGGCTTGCTGAAGAAGACCTTGCCGTGCACCCGGTTCGGATAGGAGGTCGTGTCGGTCAACTCGAAGCTCGAGTACGGGATCGGCGCGACCGTCGGGATCGGATCATCCTGTCGCTGCTGGGGCGACTCGCCGGCGACCTCGAGCTCGACCGGCTGCGCATTCCTCATCCGCTTCGCGGTCCAGTAGTCGTCGGCCCGGGCCACGGAGCTCTCCGAGAGCTCGCGCACTGCGATCCCCGAGGCGGGTTCGGCGGCGACGGAGGAGGGCAGGACCGCCGCGATGAGCAGGCCGGTCACCGATGCGGCGGCCAAGCGTGGCCGGCGAGGCCTCACCGGCCTCGTCTCAGCCATCACTGCGACCTCCGCGTCATCGCGAGCACGCCCGTCCACGTCATGGTTATCGGCAGTCCGCAAGCCGAGTTAAGCCTCCCAGTCCTAGGCGCGCCCCACATCCGTCCAAACGGGGGATCGGGCTCAGTAGTTCACCCGGATAGGGGCCGAATCACTGGCGCCGCCAGGCTCAGGCGGGGA
>JBOGZI010000263.1:0-3810 GCA_050697275.1 Solirubrobacterales bacterium
GTGGGTGGACCCCGCCGGGGGCGGCAGCTTCGAGACGGTCGACCCGGCGACCGGGCAGCCGATCGCCGCGGTCGCCCAGGGCAGCGCCGCGGACGTGGACCGCGCCGTCGGCGCCGCCCGCGAGGCGATCGAGGGCAAGTGGGGGTCGCTGGCGGCGCACAAGCGCACCGGCCTGATCTGGGACCTGGCGGCGGCGATCAAGGCGAACCTGCCTGAGCTGGCGGAGCTCGAGTCGCTCGACAACGGCAAGCCGGTCGCCTACGCGCAGGGCGACATGGCCGCCGCGGTCAACCACCTGCGCTACTACGCGGGCTGGCCGACCAAGATCGAGGGCGAGACGATCCCGGTCTCCGCCCCGGGCACCTTCTGCTACACGCGCAAGGAGCCGGTCGGGGTCTGCGGGCAGATCATCCCCTGGAACTTCCCGCTGCTGATGGCGGTCTGGAAGCTGGCCCCGGTGCTCGCCACCGGCTGCACCACGGTGCTGAAGCCGGCCGAGGAGACGCCGCTCACCGCGCTGCGCCTCGGCGAGCTGATCGCCGAGGTGGGGATCCCGGACGGCGTCGTCAACCTGGTGACCGGCGACGGCGCCACCGGCGCGGCCCTGGTCGACCACCCCGATGTGGACAAAGTCGCCTTCACCGGCTCCGCGGCGGTCGGGCGCGAGATCGGGGCCAAGTGCGGCGGCGCCCTGAAGCGGGTCACCCTCGAGCTGGGCGGCAAGAGCCCCAACATCATCCTCCCCGACGCCGACCTCGAGGCCGCGGTGAAGGGCTCCTACGAGGCGCTCTACTTCAACTCGGGCCAGGTCTGCAACGCCGGCTCACGCCTCTACGTGCACCGCGACCAGTACGACGAGGTGCTGAGCGGCCTCGCCGAGACCGCGAGCAAGGCGAAGCTCGGCCCCGGCCTCGCCGAGGACACCGAGCTCGGCCCGGTGGTCTCCGCCGAGCAGCGCGATCGGGTGCTCGGCTACATCGAGGCCGGCCGCGACGAGGGCGCCGAGCTGCTCGCCGGCGGCGGCGTCCCCGACCCCGAGCGCCTGGGAAACGGCGACGCCGGCGCGGAGGGGAAGGGCGGCTACTTCGTCGAGCCCACCCTGTTCGGCGGGGTCGGCGACGAGATGAAGATCGCCCGCGAGGAGATCTTCGGCCCGGTGCTGGTCGCGATGCCCTACGAGGAGCTGGAGGAGGTGGCGGCGCGCGCCAACGACACCGAGTACGGGCTCGCCGCCGGCGTCTGGACCCGCGACATCGGCAACGCCCACCGCCTCGCGGCGATGCTGAAGGCCGGCTCGATCTACATCAACACCTGGGGCGCCGGCGACCCCGCCGCGCCGTTCGGCGGCTTCAAGTCCTCGGGGATCGGGCGCGAGAAGGGCCACGCCAACCTCGACGCCTACCTCGAGCTGAAGACCGTCTTCGCCAAGCTCTGAGCGGCCTCCAAGCCCGGGAAGTGGCGCGGCGTTCGGGCCGAAGTGCAAGGATGGTCCCGATGCGGGTGGGGAAGCTCGTTGCGATCATCGCGCTGGGAGGCGCACTCCTCTGCTCGACCGCGCTCGCCGCGCCGGGCAAGCTGGTCGATACCGGAGTGGACGGCGGCAACCCGATCGCCTTCGCCCACGGCGACGCGTTCAATCCGAAGGCGCTGCTGATCCGCGTCTCAGCGACCCCGCAGGCGAACCTCGAGGTGCTCTCGATCGTCACCTGTGCCAAGGGCAACAAGAAGGTGAAGGCCCCCGACCAGCTCTTCACCCTCTTTCCGACCGCGGTCCAGAAGCTCAAGAAGGGCTACAAGAAGCCGACCGACTGCACGATCGACGTCCAGGCCGCCTACCAGGACGCCGCGATCGTCGGCGACATCAAGGTCGAGATCTTCTCGCGGGCCCAGAAGAAGAACAAGAAAAAGAAGAAGAAGCGGAAGCGCTAGAGAGCCCGGAGCGCCTCGGCGACCGGGGTCTCGCCCTCGAGCAGGTCGAAGGCCTTGCCGATCGTGTCGTCGGCGGCGAGGCACTCGGCGAGGACGAGCGCGACGTCGTCGCGCGGCACCTTGCCGGTGTGCTCGAGCTGCTCCGCCAGCTCGACCCGCCCCGTGCCGGGCTCATCGGTGAGGCGGCCCGGGCGGACGATCGTGTAGTCGAGGCCCGCTTTGCTCCAGCCCGGCGTCCGCGTCGGCCTTCGCCTCGTAGTAGGGGCGCATCTGCTCCGACCAGCGCTCCGGGTGGTTCACCCCCATTGCGCTGACCATCAGGTAGCGGGAGATCCCGTGGGCCCTGGCGGCCTCGATCAGCGCGACGGCGCCGGCGTAGTCCACGGTCCGCTTGCGGGCCGGGCCGCTGCCGGCCCCCGCCCCGGCGGCGAAAACGACCGCGTCGGCTCCCGCGACCGCGTCGCCGATCTCCCGGTTCTCGATGTCGAGCACGATCGGGGTGGCGCCGACCGCCTCCAGGTCCGGGGCCTGGGCGGGATCGCGGATCACGCCGCGGGCGGTGTCGCCCCGCCCGGCCAGCAGCTTCAGCAGCTGCAGCCCGACCTTCCCGTGCCCGCCGATCACGACGATGTCCATGGCGCGACCATACCCCGGTCGAGGACCGCCTGGCCGATAGCGGCTGAGACCGGGCGAGTGCCGGGGGTGGGATTCGAACCCACACTGCCCCGTAGGGCGACGGATCTTAAATCCGCTGCGTCAGCCAGTTGCGCCACCCCGGCTCGAGTGACCCCATAACTCTACGTCCGTCTCACCCGCCGCTCGGCAGGGTGCAATCCGGAGGATGCCCTCGCCCTGCCCCCGGGAACAGCGGGACTGCCAGGCCCCGAGGAGGGCGGAAACAGGGGGAAATGGGCGTGGTTAGCGGCAGATTTCGCGGGCATTAAGGGATCCACAAGCGCAACCGACCCCCTGTTACCGTGTTCACGAGGCAGGGCGGAGGAGCGCCTCGACCCACCGATCCGGCTTGGAAGCGTCAACGCTCACACACGCACAGCGTCGCGGGCTCTTCGCCCGGCGCTCGCCCCTCCTGAAGCTGCAGGGTGACGAGTCGCTCGTCGCGCTGACACGGGAGGGCCACCAGCACGCCTTCGAGGTCCTGGTCAGCCGCTACCAGTCGCGACTGCTCGGCTTCTGCCGCCAGATGCTGGGCTCCACCGAGGACGCCGAGGACGTCCTCCAGGAGGTCTTCGTCGCGGCCTACAACGCGATGGTCGCCGACGACCGCCCGATCGCCGTCCGCCCCTGGCTCTACCGGATCGCGCGCAACCGCTGCCTCAACCACCTTCGCAAGCCGACCGCGGACGGGCAGGACACGATGGACACCCACCCCCACATGAACGGGGTGACCACGCTCGAGCGGGTCCAGAACCGCGAGGAGTTCCGCAGCCTGCTCGACGACGTCGGCAAGCTGCCCGAGACGCAGCGCTCCGCGCTGCTGCTGCGCGAGATCGACGCGATGAGCTACGAGGAGATCGCGCACGCAATGGACACCACCGTGCCGGGGGTCAAGTCGCTGCTGGTTCGCGCCAGGATCGCCCTCGCGGAGTCGAGCCAGGCGCGGCAGCTCAGCTGCGACGAGGTGCGCCTGCAGCTCGCCGAGGCCGCCGAGGGCCTGGCGAAGCTCGACGGCCCGGCGCGGCGCCATGTCAAGGCGTGTGATCCCTGCGGCGACTTCCGGAAGCAGCTTCAGAAGGACTCCAAGGTGCTGGCGGCGCTGTTCCCGGCCGGCCCGCTGCTGGTCCTGAAGGGACTCCTCTTCGGCAAGCTCAGCGGCCTGTTCGGCGGCGGCGGCGGGGCCGCGGCCGGCGGAGCGGGCGGCGG
>JBOGZI010000264.1:0-2315 GCA_050697275.1 Solirubrobacterales bacterium
CCGCCGCGGCGCGGCGGGAGCCCCGCGCGGGGCTGTGGCCGCAGCCCCCATCAGGCTTCCTCGGCGTCCTCGCGGAGCTTGAGCGCGGCCCTCAGGTGGGCGGAGGAGGCGCGCGGGTTGCGCTCGACCTCCTCCGGGCCGGGGGCGAGGGCCCGCTTGGTGAGCAGCTCGGCCTCCGGCTCGCGCCCGCAGACGCAGACCGGCACCTCCGGGGGGCAGACGCAGCCGCGGGCCCGCTCCGCCAGGAAGCGCTTCACCCGCCGGTCCTCGAGCGAATGGAAGGAGATTGCCGCAAGCCGTCCTCCGACGCCGAGCAGCCCCCAGGCGAGCGGCAGAGCGCGGTCGAGCGCCTCCAGCTCTCCGTTGACCGCGATCCGGATCGCCTGGAAGCTGCGCTTCGCCGGGTGGCCGCGGCCGAATCGGTCCGCGGGCGGAATCCCGGCCTTCACCGCCGCGACCAGCTCACCCGTGGTGCTCAGCGGGCGACGCTTGACGATCTCACGGGCGATCGAGCCCGCCCGGCGCTCCTCGCCGAACTCCCGCAGCAGCCGCGCCAGGCGCTCCTGGGGCCAGTCGTTCACGACCGTCGCGGCCGTCAGCGATTGGGTGGGATCCATGCGCATGTCGAGCGGGGCGTCGTAGGAGTAGGAGAAGCCCCGCTCCCAGGCGTCCACCTGCATCGAGGACATCCCCAGGTCGAAGACGATTCCGTCGGGACGCACGCCCTCGCCGCGCAGGCCCTCCAGGGCCGCGACGAAGTCGGCGCGCAGGAAGCGGGTCCGCGAGGGGGCGTCCCAGGCCAGCTCCCTCCAGCGCCGCTCGGCGGCGGGGTCACGGTCGACCGCGATCAGCTCTCCCTCGGGGCCGAGGCGCGCGGCGATCAGCGCGGCGTGGCCGCCGCCGCCGAAGGTGCAGTCCAGGAAGGTCTCCCCGGGGCGCGGGTCGAGCAGCTCGACCAGCTCCTCGGCGAGAACGGGCTCGTGTTCCTTGGGCACGTAGGTAAGTTTCGCCGCAGATTCGGCGGCGGTGTTCCCGGCCGCCCTTTGGCTGGGCCTTGCCGCGATCGCCATCTCAGCCCTCCTCCCCCGAGAGGTTCTCGGCCACGTCGGAGACCTCCGCGTCCATCTCCTGCTCGTAGGCCTCCCAGCGCTCCGGGCCCCAGATCTCGAACCAGTCGTCAGAGCCGACGATCACGCAGCGCCCCTCGGCCAGGCCCGCGTGCTCGATCAGCTTCTTCGGCAGCCGGATCCGCCCGGCGGAGTCGAGAGACTCGTCGAAGGCGCCGCCGTGGAAGTGCCGGCGCATCATCCGGCCCCGCTTGCCAAGCGGGTTGGTCTGCCCCAGGAACTGCTGCGTGAAGCGCTCATAGCCGGCGGGCGCGAACACCCAGACGGAGGGCTCGAGCCCCTTGGCGAGAACGACACCATCGGCGAGCGCCGCCCGGAACCTGGATGGGACCGTGAGGCGGTCCTTCGCGTCCAGGTTGTGGTCGAACTGACCGAGAAACGACAAAGCGGGCTTCCTCTCCGGAGCTGATGCGAGGGTGCCCCGCAGTCAGAAGCCGAGGGGCAACCCGTTTGTGTTGGTCCTCCGGTGGTCGGAGTGGGCCGGGGAGGTGAGGTGGGAGGAGCCTCACCACCCCGGCCCTATGACCAACTCTGAGGCGCCACGCTATCCCACTACGCCCCACTTTGCAACACAAGATGGTCGCGGGCATTTGACCGGGTCCGTCGGACGGAACTGCTAGCCGGCTCCGAACGGGGCGGATTCGGCTCCACCACTGCGATTGCGCCCGGGGCCGACTCGCCCTGGCGGCCCTCACGGGCACCCCGATCCTGCAAGGTGCCTTGCAGCCCGGCGCCCCCGGACGGCCCCTTGCTGGAGCTCGCGGCCTCCAGCGCGAGTGTTATAGTGCGCTAGCGCAATGGCTCAATCGGCGGAGACAGGCACCGGGCGCCCGCCCGAAGCGGCCTCCCCGGCGGCGCCCGAGATGGAGCGTGCCGACGACCTCCCGGTCGGGGTGCAGCTCGCCTGGCGGCTGCGGGCGCTGATCATCAGCGGCCAGCTCGGCCCCGGGGACCGCCTTCCCGGCGTGCGCGACCTGGCCGCCGCCGCCTCGGTCAACGTCAACACCGCCCGCGCCGTCTATCGCCGGCTCGAGCGCGAGGGTCTCGCCGTCACCCAGCAGGGCCTGGGCACCTTCGTCTCCCTCTACCCGCCGGTCTCCCCCGCCCTCGAGCAGGTGGCGGCCGACGCGCTGGAGGCCGCCGCCGACCTCGGGGTCGACCCGCGCGAGCTGGCGCGCACCATCTACG
>JBOGZI010000265.1:0-3000 GCA_050697275.1 Solirubrobacterales bacterium
CTCCACCGCCGCGAACCCCGCGGCCCGGGCGGCCTCGCTGGCCCGCTCGTAGCCGGGGCTGGCGACGTCCTGGCGGCCGAACGCGACCTCGTCGGCGGGCCGGTGGATCCGGATCGTCGGCGGCAGCTCCCCGGCGGCGACCCGCTCCAGGATCGTGCGGGAGACCGCGGTGCCCAGCTCCGGGTCGTCCGGGAAGGAGCGGCGGATCAGCCGGAGGCGGCGCTCCTCTATCGCCGCCTCCCAAGCCGCCGGTGGGTGAGCCAGATCGCCGCCAGGGCGAGCAGCTGACAGCCGACGATCGTTCGGGTGAGATCGAAGGCGGGCTGCCAGCACACCTCGTCGCCGCGGATCACGTAGGCGCCCACCGGCCGTGCCGTCAGCCCGAAGCCGCTGCCGCCGTCGGAGCGCTCGCCCTCCTCGCTGCCCCCGCCACCGCCGCCGCCCTGCACCGCCGCTGCTGGGATCACCGCGACGCCGTTTCGCTCGTACGGCTCGCCGTAGACCCGCCGCGCGGTGAGCGAGTCCCGCGCCGCGCTGATCGTCTCCTTCACGTTCATCGTCGGCCTCCTGGGTCGGATCCTGCGTCTGGAGCAAGTGTGACGGGCAGCACACGCGGCGTCCGGGCCGGCTGCAACGGTGCCGCGCTGATGCGCAGGGGGCTCGCCATCGCAGGCGCCGTCGCGGCAGCGTCGATCGCCGTCGCCGCGGGCGCGTTCGTGCTCAACGAGCTGACCGAAGGCCCGCCCGAGCTGCAGGCCGAGCCGCTCCCCGGGGCGCTGGGAGAGGTGAAGCAGCTCCACCGCCGGCAGCTGCGCTCGATGCGGCAGGACCGGCACCTGCTGGGCGTGCCGCGCGCACGCCTGGAGGCGATCGCCGCCTGTGAGTCGCATGGGAACCCGCGCTCGGTCTCCTCCGACGGCTCCTATCGCGGCAAGTACCAGTTCGACCGCGGCACCTGGGCGGGGGTCGGTGGCGAGGGCGATCCCGCCAAGGCCACCGAGCTGGAGCAGGACCTGCGGGCCGCGATGCTGTACCGGGAGAGCGGGCCCGGCCACTGGCCGAACTGTTAGGCCGCTGAAAACCTTCGCATCTCGGCGTCCTCGGGCGATTGCCTCGCTTACGTACGTTTCGAGTACGCGCGCCTCGTCAATCGCCCTGCGTCTTTGAGCTGCTCGGTTTTCGGGGCCTGAGGCTACGCGGCGGGCTCCGGGTCGTCGCCGAGCAGCGCCTCGCGCAGGGCCCGCTCCTCCTCCTCGAAGAGGTGGCCGATGGTCCGCTCGCGGTCGAGCAGGATGCGCCGCTTCGTCTCCGCGATCGCCTCGCGCGGGCCGGAGGCGATCCGCCCGGCCAGCTCCAGCGCCCGGGGCATCAGCTCGTCGGCGGGGTGGACCGCCTCGACGATCCCGAGCCGCAGCGCGCCGAAGGCGTCGAGCAGGCGGCCGGTCAGGGTGAGCTCCGCCGCCACCGGGGCCGGGAGCGCGGCACGCGCGGCGGCGTAGCTCGGCGGGATGCCGCGGGGGAGCTCGGGAAAGCCGAAGCTGGCGCTCTCCGCGGCGACCCGCAGGTCGCAGAGCAGGGAGAGCGCGAAGCCGCCGGCGAGCGCCGGGCCGTTGATCGCCGCGACCACCGGCCGCGGACAGTTGGAGACCGCCCCGAAGCAGGCGACGCTGGTCTCGACCAGTCGCTCCTTGTGGGCGCGGTCGCCGCCGAACTGGGTGACGTCCATTCCCGAGCAGAAGGCGGGGCCTGCCCCGGTGAGCACGATCGCCCCCACCTCCCCGTCCTCGCCGAGCGCGGCGAAGGCGTCGGCGAGCTCGACCCGGAGGTCGATCGAGAGGGCGTTCCGCTTCTCGGGCCGCTGCAAGGTGACCACGGCGACCTCTTGCCGGCGCTCCAGTGAGAGCAGGCCCGCCATCGACCGCCATCCTATGGCCACATCAGGCGCCGGCTCCTCCCGTGTGAAACGGGTCGCCCCCATCGGGGCGCCCTCGCATCTCGGGGCCGGCTTCTCGCAAAAGGAGGGATGCCCACCTTGAAGGCGCACACCGACTACATGACGTTCAACACCGACGAGCGGCGCGAGTTCGTCCGCATCACCGATGACGTGCAGCGCGCCGTGGACACCTCGGGGGTGAGGGAGGGGATGGTCCTGGTCTCGGCGATGCACATCACCGCTGCCGTCTGGGTGAACGACGACGAGCCCGGCCTGCACGAGGACACGCTCGAGTGGCTCGACAAGATCGCGCCGCCGAGCTGGAAGGAGCCCGCCAACGACACAGCGAGCCAGCTGCTGCCGGACCCAGGCGACTACCGCCACCATCGCGGCGGCGTGGACAACGGCGACGCCCACTTCAAGAACCTGCTCACCCACCACCAGGTGATCCTGCCGATCACCGACGGGCGCCTCGACCTCGGACCGTGGCAGGCGGTCTTCTACTGCGAGTTCGACGGGCGGCGGGCGAAGCGCCTCGTGATCAAGGTGCTCGGCGAGTAGGGCCGCCGAGGCCGAGCCGATGTCGCGCGCCTCCGGGACGGACGGGCCGGGTGTCGCCCCGGCCCTGGTGCTGGGCGCCGTGCTCTCGGTGCAGCTCGGAGCCGCGGCCGCCACCACCCTGTTCGACGAGGTCGGCCCCGCCGGTGCCGTCCTCTACCGGCTGCTGTTCGCCGCGATCGTGCTGCTGGCGATCTGGCGGCCGCGCCCCCACCGGGCCGATCGCGGCGCGCTGGGGCTGGCGGCGCTGTTCGGCGTCTCCCTGGCGGCGATGAACCTCTGCTTCTACGAGGCGCTCGCCCGGATCCCGCTCGGCATCGCCGTCACCCTGGAGTTCGTCGGGCCGCTCGCGGTCGCGCTGGCGGCCTCGCGGCGGGCGCTCGATCTGCTCTGGGTGGCGCTGGCCGCGGCCGGCATCCTGCTGCTCACCCGCCCCTCCGGGGAGGCGGAGGCGGCCGGCGTCGCCTTCGCGCTCGCCGCCGGCGGCTTCTGGGCCGCCTACATCCTGC
>JBOGZI010000266.1:0-3191 GCA_050697275.1 Solirubrobacterales bacterium
CAGGGTGATGTAGAAGTGCACCCTCGAGAGCTTCTCGTCGTTCATGCGGCCGGTCATATTCTGGAACCAGTGATAGTTCCCGGCGAAGATCGTGAACACCGAGCCGCCGAAGAGCACGAAGTGGAGGTGCGCCACGACGAAGTAGGTGTCGGAGACGTGGATGTCGATCGGCACCATGCCGAGCATGACGCCGCTGATCCCGCCGATCACGAACGTGACGATGAAGGCTAAGGAGAACAACATCGCCGTCGATCTCAGGTGGATCACCCCGTTGAACAGGGTCCCCAGCCAGGAGAAGATCTTGATCCCGGTCGGCACTGCGATCAGCAGAGTGGTGATCATCATCGGCACCCGCAGCCAGCTGAACATCCCGGAGACGAACATGTGGTGCGCCCACACCGTGTAGCTGAGGACCACGATCCCGATCAGCGCCAGGGCCATCAGCCGGTAGCCGAAGATCGGCTTGCGCGAGTGCGCCGAGATCACCTCGCTGACGATCCCGAACCCCGGCAGCATCATGATGTAGACGGCCGGGTGGGAGTAGAACCAGAAGATGTGCTGGTAGCTGATCACGTCGCCGCCGAACGCCTCCTGGAAGAAGTTGGTGTTCAGGACGCGGTCGAACAGCACCATGAACTGCACCCCGGCGATGAAGGGAGTCGCCGCGACCACCAGCAGCGAGGTCGACAGATTGGCCCAGACGAGCAGGGGCAGCCGCCAGAAGTTCATCCCCGGCGCCCTCATGGTGATGATCGTGACCAGGAAGTTGAGCGCCGTGGCGATCGAGGATGCCCCGGCGAACTGCACCCCCAGGTTGAAGAAGGACTGGCCTAAGGGCGCCCCGGTCGAGAGCGGCGCGTAGCCCGTCCAGCCGGCGTCGAAGGCGCCGCCCGGCGCGAAGAAGCTGCCGAGGAAGAGGATCCCGGCCATCGGCAGCATCCAGTAGCTGAGCGCGTTCAGCCGCGGGAACGCCATGTCGGGCGCGCCGATCATCAGCGGCAGCACGTAGTTGGCGATCCCGGCGAAGACCGGGATCACGAAGACGAAGATCATCAGGGCCGCGTGGGTGGAGAAGAGGCCGTTGAAGACCCCGGGGTCGACCACCTGCGTTCCGGGCTGGGCGAGCTCGGCCCGCATGACCATCGCGATCAGCCCACCCACGAAGAAGAAGAAGAAGGTGGTGACGATGTACTGGATGCCGATGACCTTGTGGTCGGTGTTGACCTTGAAGTAGTCGCTCAGGGTGCGGGCGCCGTGGTCCTCGTGCTCGCGCTCGGCCGGGAAGGTGGGCGCCCCGATCGCCCAGCGGAACCAGTAGTCGAAGTTGCCGATCCCGATCAGGAAGCCGAGCGGGGCGGTGATCGCCGGGACGACCACGTGTGGGTAGCCGGTCGGCTCGGTGTTGAACAGCTCGAGACCGGAGATCGCGCGCAGCGCGATCACCAGGCCGAAGCCGAAGGCTCCGGCGAGCAGCGTGTAGGTCAGCGCCCGCCACCAGCCGGGGCGCACGAACAACGCCGCCGTCACTGTCCCGCTCCTTGCATCGAACCCATTATCCCAAGCGGCCCGATCGGGCTCATGCGGTCGGCGCCTCCTCCGGCTGGCCGCCGGACTCCTGCTCGGCCTGGACCGGCTCCTGCTCGGAGAGCCACTGCTGGAACTCCTGCTCGGACTCGACCACCACGGTCGCCCGCATCGTTGCGTGCCCAATGCCGCAGAGCTCGGTGCAGATCACCGCGTATGTCCCTTCGCGATCCGGGGTGACGACGATGTTGTCGTCGATCGAGGCCCCCGGCGCCCCCGGCACCAGGTCGCGCTTGATCCGCCACTCAGGCACCCAGAAGGAATGGAGCACGTCGAGCGCCCGCAGCTGCAGCTCGAGCTGGCGGTCGACGGGGACATGGAGCTCCTTGGAGGTGACCCCGGCCTCGGGATAGTCGAAGGTCCAGGCGAACTGCTGAGCCGTGACCTCGACCTTCATCCGGTCGTCCTCCTTGGCCTCGATGTCGTCGAGCACGATCCAGGAGTAGGCGCCCAGGAAGACGACGATCACCGTCGGGATCACCGTCCAGGCGATCTCCAGCCGGGTGTTGCCGTGGATCGGCGCCCCATCCGACTCGTCGCCGGGCTTCGCCCGCCACTTGATGATCGAGTAGCCGAGCATCACCAGCACGATCGCGAAGACGAAGGAGGAGAGCACGATCGCGACGTCGAGCAGCCGGTCGATGTCGGGCGCGGCGGTCGACGCCGCCTCGCCGTTCCAGTCCGGGATCAGCATGATCACCGAGATGATCACCGTGAGGACGATCACCGCAGCGATCAGCTTGAAGAGGGGGAGGCCCTGCATCGGGCGGATTCTATTCAGGGGCAGGCCTGACGCTTGCGCCATCAGGCACGTGCCACGCGGGGGAGCTGGTCGAGGTCGCCGCGGGAGGCGGCGATCACGCCGTCGGCGACCCGCTCCCAGCTCCACAGCTCGCGCACCCGTTCGGCCAGCTCGCGGCCGACCCGGCGCCGGCGCTCCTGCTCGAGGGAGAGCCAGCCATCCATGCGTTCCGCGAGCCGCTCCACCGCCCCGGGCCCCAGGTCGAAGGAGAGCTGTGGGCCGAGCTCCGGCCCGATCGCCTCGCCGAGGCGGCGCGAGACCTCGCGCATGCCGGAGTGGTCGGCTGAGACCGGCGGCACCCCGCAGGCGGCGCCCTCCGCGGCGACCATCCCGAACGCCTCCGGGAAGGTGCTGGGCATCGCCAGCACGTCGGCGGCGGGCATCACCTCCGCGACCTCGTCGTGCTCGAGCCGCCCGCTGATCGCGAACGACCCCGTCGCGCCCCGGGCCGCCTCCTCGTAGCCGGGCGGGGGATCGGCGAGGAAGGAGGCGAGGATCGCCAGCGGCCCCGCCGCCTCGCCCTCGTAGGCGCGTCCCCGGGCGGCGATCTCGCGGGCGCCGTCCAGGTCGCCTCGAGCGAGGGCCGAGGCGAGCGCCTCCGCCCCCTGGTGATAGGCGCCGAACCCCGCCAGCAGCAGTCTTGCCCCCGGATGCTTCGCATGCAGCAGCGGCCAGGCGACGATCAGCAGGTCGATCCCCTTGTTGACGAGCAGCTTGCCGACGAAGAGGGCCCGCGGCGAGCCCCCGGCCCAGCTCCGCAGCGCCTCGGCGGCGGCCGGGCCCTCCCGACCGAACGCCTCCGCGG
>JBOGZI010000267.1:0-3386 GCA_050697275.1 Solirubrobacterales bacterium
CTTCATCGCCTGCGCCACCAGCCGCCCGCCGTGGACGGCCCCCGTCTCTTCCTGGGCGTCGGCGGCCTCGGCCTTGCCTGGGGCCCCGGCCCGCTTCTCCTCCGTCGCCATTCCCGGCGAGGCTACCGGAGCCGCGCGGGGCCCCGTCCGATCAGGATCAGCAGCGCCCGGCGGGCGGGGGGGCGAAGGGATCCTTGGTCACGGCGCGAGCCTAGCGACGCCGGGGGTGGGGCCGGAGGGCTAGTCGAGATCGACTCGGATGGTCAGCTGCTGGGTTCCCACCAGGCGAAGCATCGTGTCGTTGACGGGCCGATCGAGCCAGCGCAGGCGTTCGATCGGGTCGTCCTCCGGAAGGATGCGGGCCGTGCCCGTTCGCCAGGTCGGACCGACCTTGACCCGGACGCGCGGCTCCTTCTGGATGTTCTTGACGTAGTCGGCGCCGTAGCCGTGCTCGGTGACGATCCAGAAGGTGTCGTCGCGCAGGCCGTTGCCGACGGGCATCCGGCGCGGCTGACCCGACTTGCGCCCGGTGGTCTCGAGCAGGGCATGGGTGCGGGGAAAGAGACCGCGCGCGAGCAGCGGCCTCACCACCGGATTGACGAGCCTGTTCGTGATGAATCTCGCCACGCCGCGCTTGACGCGGCGGCTCCTTCCGGTGCTTCCCTCCATCCGCTAGATCGAGTCGAGCTCGCGCTTGGCGGCGCGGACGTCCTGCGCGGCCTCCTCGAGGCGCCGCTCGCGGTCGGCGAGGGCCTCGCGGGCCCGCTCCACGGCCGTGCGCTCGCGCTCGAGGCGCTTCTCGGCTGACTCGAGCTTGCGCTCCGCGGTCCGGCGGCGACGCGCGAGCCGCTCCCGGGTGCGGCGATCCGCGTCCCGCTTGGCCTCCTCCTTCGCATCCTTGCCCTTGGACGGGGCCGGCGCGATCGCCGCGCCGACCAGGCCGAGCGAGGCCGCCCGCCGCTCACGCTCCAACCGGCCGAGCTCGATCGCCTTCGCCACCTCGGGGTCGCTCGAGGCCGCCTGCAGCGTCTCCCCCACCCGGTCGAGGATCTGGGAGCCGGCCCGGTGCTCGCGGCCGATCGCCTCGGCGGTTCGCAGCAGCGAGTCGACCGCCTTCTGCTCGCGCTTGGCGGCGTCGCGCAGCGCCTCGCGGTCGGTCGAGCCCGCCATCATCTCCTCCTGGCCGCGGCGCAGCGCTTCGCCCACCTCGAGCAGCTTCTTCACCTCGGTCGGCTTGCGCTCGGCGAGCTGGTTGACGAGCCAGGCGGCGCGGGTTGGCTTGCGCAGCCCCTTCACCCACTCGGCCGCCTCCCCCTCGCCGTCGTCGCGGAGCCGCTTGGCGAGGGCGTTGCGCTCGGAGGTGAAGGACTCGAAGGGCCCGTGATAGAGCCGTCCGAGCGCGTCCTCCGGAACCGAGGCGGGAGGATCGGTCGGTAGTGCCGCAGCGGCCTCCATCGCCCCAGGGATTCTGCCCTGCCGGCGCGATTTCAGTCGAACCGGATCATTCACCCGGCAGGGTGTGGGTGCGGCCGATCCGGCCTCCGGAGGGGCGGCCGAGGCCGCCGCCCGTGCCCCTGCCGAGGCCGTCGCCGCCTGAGGGGCGGCCGAGGCCGCCCACGTCGGGCTCGCCCAGCGGCACCGACTCCTCGCTGCCGCCACCGCCGGCCACCACCGCCTCGGGCACGAGCGGAGCGAACAGCTCGACCCTGCGGTCGTAGCCCTTGATCTCGAGCTCCCCGCGCGGCTCGACCTCGATCGTCTCCGAGAGGAGCATCCGCGTCTCGGCGGTGATCAGCACCGGGTCGCCGGTCTCGCGGGTCATCGCCTCGACCCGAGAGCAGAGGTTGACCGCATCGCCGATCACGCTGAAGGAGAGCCGGCCGGCGCCGCCGATCGAGCCGACGACGACGCTCCCGGAGTTCACCCCCACCCCGACCTCGAAGCCGCCCGGGTGGCGGCTGTTCACCGTGCGCGCGATCTCGACCGCGCACTGGACGGCGCGGTCGGCGTGGCGCTCGAGCCGCTCCGGCGCGCCGAACACGGCGAGCAGGCCGTCGCCGATGAACTGGTCGACGTGGCCGCGGTGGCGGCCGATGATCGGGACCACGCACTCGAACAGCTCGTTGAGGCGGGAGACGATCTCCCGAGCGTCGGACTCGGCGGCCGCGGCGGTGAAGTTCTGCACGTCGCAGAAGAGCAGCGAGACCTCGGCCTCCTGGCCCTCGCGGGGGAAGTCCTCGCTGATCAGGTGCCGCGCGACCTCCTCGTCGAGGTAGGTGCCGAAGGCCTCGCGCAGCCGCTCGCGCTCCGCGAGGCCGTCCACCATCTGGTTGAAGGCCGAGGAGAGCTCGCCGAACTCGTCCGCGGTGGTCACCGGCACGTGCTCGTCGAAGCGGCCCTGGCGGATCCGCTCGGTGGCCGCCTCCAGGTCCTCGACCGGGCGCAGGATCGATCGGGAGAGCAGCACCACCAGCTCGAAGCTGACGAAGAAGGAAACGGCGAGTGCGATCAAGGCGTTGATCCCGATCGCCTCGGCGCCGCCCCCCTCGGAGGTGAGTGCCGCCACCACCACGCCGGTGATCACGTTGATCAGCGGCAGCGAGGCGAGCAGCTTGAAGCGGAGCGGCAGCATCGGGCGGTCGATCCGCACCGGCGTCTCCAGCGCCGCGTTGATGTCGAAGAGGATCGGGCGCATCGCCAGCTCGAGCGCCAGGTAGTGCAGCGTCGCCGCGTAGCCGACCGAGAGCAGCCCGGCGAGGGCGATCGGGAAGAAGGAGAGCCAGGTGAGGTCGAGCACGAAGATGCCGGCGACCACCGCGACCAGCGTGACCAGGATCGGGAAGAGGAAGTCCCGGCGGATCAGCTCCATCGGCAGGTTGACCGCGAGGCGCCAGGCCTGGGCGGTCTGCTCTGGCGAGCGGTCCCCTGCGATCCAGGCGTCGAGCGGGCGCATCCGCTTGTAGACGCGGGCGAGCACGACCGCGATCGCGAGCGCGGTCAGCGCCAGGGTGATCCCGAGGATGGTGAGGAACTTCTCCTTGGGGACGTCGTAGTAGAAGCTGAACAGCGCCACCGCGCCGGTGGCGACGATGAAGGCGGTCTGCAGCTCGAGCGTGATGAACACGCGCGGGTAGAACCGCCCCAGCTTCCGGTACATCCAGGTCAGAGGGCGGGACATGGCCGACAATTGTCCCGCAGCGGCCCGACGGCCGCCGAATGCCCGGGCGACGCGCCGCCCCGGCAGGCGCGACGGCGGGCGCTGGATGCCCCCAGCTACGATCCAGCTGATGGAGGCGACCGCCACCACCGAGGCGCTCTCCGGGCCCGCCCGCGAGTTCCTCGAGCGCCGCCCCGGGCGCCACTTGATCGGCGGCGAGTGGGTGGAC
>JBOGZI010000268.1:0-4727 GCA_050697275.1 Solirubrobacterales bacterium
GAACTGCAGGATGAACCAGATGCCCAGCAGGATCAGCGCCGGGATCTCGACGATGGTGACGAAGAAGATGATGAAGATCAGGGTCAGCACCCGCGCCTGCGGGTGGAGCAGCGCGTAGGCGCCGAGCACCCCCGCCACCGCCCCGCTGGCCCCGATCGTGGGCACCGTCGAACTCGGATCGAGCGCCGCCTGCGAGTAGACCGCCACCAGGCCGGCCAACAGGTAGAAGATCACGAACTTCACCCGCCCCATCGAGTCCTCGATGTTGTTCCCGAACACCCAGAGGAAGAGCATGTTCCCGGCGATGTGGAGGATGCCGCCGTGCATGAACATCGAGCTGAACAGGGTCACGAACCAGGCCGCCTGCTCGAGCGGGATCGGGGTGAGTCCGGGGTCGCGCTGGCCGCGCTCGACCGCCTGCGTGTACTCCTCGGTGCCCGGGCAGACCACGCCGGGCTCGCCGATGTCGCTGACCGCGCCGATCGAACAGTCCTCGTTCTCGCCCGGGTGGGTGATCCGGTAGGGGACCGCCCCGTACTCGAGCGAGCTCTGCTCGATCGACGAGGAGCTGATCGCCCGGTCGAGTTGCGGGTCGGTCGGGTAGGCGAGCTGCCAGATGAAGACGGCGACGTTGAGCGCGATGATCGCCACCGTCAGCACCGGGAAGCGCAGGGTTGGGATGTTGTCCTTCAGCGGCAGCACGAGCGGCGGAGATTAGAGGGCGCTCCGCAGGCGTAGCCGAGGAGCGCCCCGATTGGCGGCGAAGCCGTGGGGAGGGCGGCCCAGGTGGGCCGCTTGCCAGAATTGGGCATATGGAGGCCATGACCCGCAGCGCCGACCCATGGCGCGACACCGACGTGATCGACGAGCACGCCGCCCGCTTCGGCCAGGGCACCACGGGCGTGGTCGCCCTGCTGGGCGTGATCTTCGGCTGGCCGCTCGCCTGGGCGCTGATGTCCGTCCAGTTGCTGATCGGCGTCACCCTGGGCCGCCGCTTCTGCCTGCCCTGCCTCGCCTACTTCTGGCTGGTCCAGCCGCGCTTCGGCGAGGGGCCGCTGGAGGACTCGCGGCCGCCCCGGCTCGCCAACGCGATCGGCACCGTCGTCCTCGGTGCCGCCGCGGCCGCCTGGTGGCTGGGCGCGGAGACGGTCGGTCTCGCGCTCGGCGGTCTGGTCGCCTTCCTCGCCCTGCTCTCGGCGAGCACCGGGTTCTGCGCCGGCTGCGAGATCTACAAGCTCACCGCCCGCCTGCGCGGCATCTCAGCGCGGCACCACGACCGGATCGACCCCGCCGACCTCGACGGCGCCGCGAGTGGCTCCGCCTACGTCGAGTTCACCCACCCGCTCTGCGCGGACTGCCGCGAGTGGGAGCAGCGCCTCTCGGCCGAGCCCGAGCCGCTGCTCACCTTCGACGTCCGCGACCGCCCCGACCTCGCCCGCAAGTACGGGATCGCCGTGGTCCCCACCGTCTTCCGCGTCGGCCCCGACGGCGCCGTGCTCGAGCGCCTGGCGCCGTAGCGGCCACCAGGCCGCTCGCCAGCACACACAAACGGGTCGCTCTCGGCTTCGCCTGCGAGAGCCCTCGCATCAAGGGCGAAGCCCGTAGCGACTTGCGATGGGCGGCCGCTTGTGGCCGCGATCTGGTGGCGAAGCCGCCTACCGCGGACGCCGGGCCCGGGGTGGCGGGATCTCGTAGCGCTTCGCGGGGAGCTTCGCCGAGCGGGGCTCGGGGAGGACGTTGGCGCCGCGGGCTCGGGCCGGGTAGGCGCCGCTCTTGGTCCAGCGAACCGCCACGGGCTCGAACTGGAGCAGCACGTCCCAGGTGGGGACGTCGATGTTGCCGGTCTGGGTGAGGCCCTTGGCAGCCTGCAGCTGCAGCACCGCGGTGGTGGTGGGGGACTCGAAGTAGCCGGTGATCGGGGTGTAGTAGCCGCCGCCGACGAGCAGCTGCTGGGCCCAGGCGACCAGGTCGCCCTTCGAGCCCTGCCGCAGGAACGGATAGCTGTTGTAGGGCTGATAGCCGCCGATCGCGCCGGTGCGGCCCCCGACCGCCTTCCACTGCTTCTTGCCGGCGTGCTGCCAGGACCACCAGCTCACGCCCTGCATCTGGTGCGAGGCGGCCAGCGCCCGGAAGCGGCGGATCTGCTTCGCGGGGGGATTGAGGTAGACCTGGCCGAGCGGCAGGATCGGGCGATCGTAGGCGCGGTTGAAGACGTAGGTGTGGACGAAGGCGGTGTCGACCGCGTCGCCGATCGTCTTCCAGTAGAGCTGCGGCGCGTTGTACTGGGCGCCGCCCGGCCCGAGGAAGACCGAGTACGGGAAGGCGGGGTGGTAGTCGACATAGGGGAAGGTGGCTAGCGCGATCGGGTAGTCCGGACCGACCCGCGAGCGCAGGCCGCCCATGTAGGTCTGTGCCTCCGTGTAGCGGCCCTCGTAGTGGCCCTCGGCGTCGATCACGAAGCAGTCCGCGCCGCGGTCCGCTGCGGCCGCCGCGACCCTCGCCTCCTTGGCCGGCGAGCGGCCGTAGACGAACTGCCAGGCGCAGACCTTGAGCCCGCGCGCGTGCAGCGCCCGCACGAGCTTGCCCGAGAACTGGCCCCAGTACTTGGACCCGTCGCCGGACTTGATCAGGACCACCTCGATGCCGCGCTTCCGCGCCCGCTTGGCGATCCGCTTCGGCTTGCCGCCCTGGGCCTTGCGCACGTACCAGATCCACATGCCGTCGCCCGCGAGCGGGTTGTTGGCGGCGGGATGCGCCGGGGCCGGCTCCTGCCCGGAGGCGCCCCCGCTCAGCGGTCCCGCGGCCAGCAGCGCCAGGGCGCCGGCGGCGAGCAGGGCGGCGAATTTGCTGCGGTGCATACGCATGAATTCGAGGCTACGCAGGCCAAAACACGCTTCGGCAAGGAAAGCTTCACTCCTGTCAGTGGACTGACTAGGCGCTCGCCGCTTCGCGCTCGGGGACCTGCTCGTCGGCGTGGTAGGAGGAGCGCACCAGCGGCCCGGAGGCCACCGACTCGAAGCCGAGCTCGTACGCGGCCCGCTCGAGCGCGGCGAACTCGTCGGGGTGCCAGTAGCGGTCCACCGGCAGGTGCTTCTCGGTCGGGCGCAGGTACTGGCCGACCGTCAGCACCTGGACGTGTTGGTCGCGCAGGATCGAGAACGCCTCCACCATCTCGTCGAACTCCTCGCCGAGCCCGACCATCAGGCCGGACTTGGTCACCACCTCGTCGCCGCCCATCTCCTTCGCCATCCGCAGCACCCGGGCCGAGCGCATGAAGTCCGAGCCACGACGGGCGATCGGGTAGAGCCTGGGCACCGTCTCGACGTTGTGGTTGAAGACGTCGGGGCGCTCGGCGATCACCTTCGCCAGCGGCATCTCCTCGCCGCGGAAGTCGGGAGTCAGCACCTCGACCTTGCAGCCGGGGGCGAGCTTGCGAATCGAGCGGATCACGCCGACGAAGGCGCCGGCGCCGTAGTCGGGCAGGTCGTCGCGGTCCACCGAGGTGACCACGGCGTGGCGCAGGCCCATCTTCTTCACCTGGTTCGCCACCCGGAGCGGCTCGAGCGGATCGTTCCAGGTCGGCTTGCCCGTCTGGACGTTGCAGAAGCCGCAGCGCCGGGTGCAGACGTCGCCCAGGATCATGAAGGTGGCGGTGCCGCGCTCCCAGCACTCGCCTACGTTCGGGCAGTTCGCCTCCTGGCAGACCGTGTGGAGGTTGTCCTCCTCGATCGCCTTCTTGAGGCGCCGGTAGGCCGGGCCGCCCGGCGCCGGCACCTTGAGCCAGGGAGGCTTTCGCTCGCGGAAGCCGACTTTGCCGTCCGAGTCGGCGGCGCGGCCGCCCGGGTTGGCGCGCGAGCGGGTGACGTGGATGCGTGGGCGCGCGTCAGCGCGGCCCGTTTGATCCTGGTCCAGGGTCTGGGGTTCGGTGGCCATCGCTCCTACCGTACCGAGGCCGGCGTGCCGTTCCCGTGCAGATGCGCGGCGGCCGGTCCCGCGGCGGCGAGCGCATCGAGCCCCTCGACCCGCTCGGCGAGCGCCCCGGCCTCGATCGCGGCGGGCGCGCGCTCGTAGAGGGTGGCGAAGCGAGCGGTGACCGCGTCCATGTAGGCGCTCATGTCCAGGCTGGCGCCCAGCTCGCGGCAGAGCGAGGTCATCCGTATGCCCTCGAGCCCGCAGGGGACGATCCACTCGAAGGGCTGCAGGTCGTTGTTGACGTTGACCGCGAAGCCGTGGGTGGTGACGCCGCGGTTGACGTGGATTCCGATCGAGCCGATCTTGCGTCCCTCTGGCGGCCGGCCGCCCACCCAGACCCCGGTGAGGCCGTCGATCACCTCCGCCTCGACCCCGAAGTCGCCCAGCGATCCGATCATCACCCGCTCCATGCGGCGGATGTAGTCGACGACGCCCATCTCCGCCCCCTCGGCCTCGGGCGCGAGATCACGCAGTGAAACAATGGGATAGCCGACCAGCTGACCCGGGCCGTGGTACGTGACCCGGCCGCCGCGGTCGGTCTCGGTCACCTCGATCCCCTGCATCCGGTACCAGTCCTCGCCCATGCCGAGCTCCCCGGGCTCCGAGCGCTTGCCCTTCGTGTAGACGGGCGGGTGCTCGAGCAGCAGCAGCAGGTCGGGGACATCGCCGCGCTGGCGGGCGGCCTCGAGCCGCCTCTGGGCCTCGCGCGCCTCCCCGTAGGGGACCTGGCCGAGGCGAAGGCACCAGAGCTCGGC
>JBOGZI010000269.1:0-5900 GCA_050697275.1 Solirubrobacterales bacterium
GCGGCGGCCCCGGGAGCTCCGGCGGCTCCGGCGACTCGCCGGGCAACTCGGGCAGCACCCCGGGCCACAACAGGCCCTAGCGCCCCCGGCGTCCCGTCAACCGAGCGGCGCTACAGCCCGTGCTCGAGCGCGCCCTTGACCCCGGCCTCGAGAGCGTTCAGCCGGTAGAGGGCCAGCGCCTCGGGTGAGCCGAAGCCCCGTCCGCGCGGCCCGCCCTCGGCGCCGTGGTGAGCGAGCAGGCAGTGAAGCAGTGCGGCGCGGCGATCCGTGTCGAGCCCGCCGGCCGCCGCGCCGACGATCTCGGCGCCCAGCGCGAGGTGGCCGAGCAGGCGCCCCTCCTCGCTGATCGCGAACTCGGCGCCGTAGGTGAACTCGCGCACCTTGCCCACGTCGTGGAGCAGGGCCGCCGCCATCAGCAGGTCGGAGTCGAGGCGCGGATGCAGCTGGCAGAGATCACCGACGAGGGTGCCGACCGCGACCGTGTGCTCGAGCAGGCCGCCGAGGTAGGCGTGGTGGCCGGCGCGGGTGCAGGGCGCGCGGCGGAATTCGCTCGCGACCGGCTCGCTGAGCAGAACCGCCTCGACCACCGCACGGAGCTTCGGATCGTGGACCTCCCGGACCAGGTGCTCGAGGAAGCCGAGCAGCTCCTCCGCGTCCCGGTATGCCGCGGGCAGGAACGCCCCGGGGTCTACCCCGCCGGCCTCGATCGCCTCGATCTCGGCGACCAGTTCGCCGCGAAAACGCTCGACCCGGCCGGCTACCCGGATCGGCTCACCCCGTTCGAAGCGGGACGAGAGGCGGTCGACTTCGCGAAATACCCTTCCCGTCATCCTCCCGGTGCGATCCCGCAGCTCCAGCGAGAGGTAAGGGGAGCCGTTGCGCGCCGTCAGCCGCTCCTTGCGGACGCAGGCGTACTCGCCGCGGAAGCGCTGGCCCGCGCGCAGCTCGGCGATCGGAGGCCCAGGCCGCTCGGCGGCGGGCCGCGTCTCGGCGGCGGGCTGGGTTTCGGCGACGCGCCGTGGGGCGGTCTGGGGCTCGGGGGGCACCCCCCGATCTTGCAGCCAGACCCGGACGGCAGCCGCCGGCAAAGTGGCGCCTGCGGTCGGCCGAGCCGCTAGTCTCGAATCGATGGATGCTCTCGGCTGGGAGGCTGAGCCCCCGCGGCTCCGATCACCGGTGCTGGTCTGCGCTTTCGCCGGCTGGAACGACGCGGCGGGCGCCGCGACGACGGCCCTGACCTCGGTCGCCGACTCCTTCGACGCCGAGCTGATCGCGCAGGTCGATCCCGAGGACTTCTTCGACTTCCAGGCCAATCGACCCACGATCAGGCTGACCGAGGGCGAGAGGCGGGAGATCGATTGGCCGGGCAACGTGCTGCTTGCGGCGCGGGCGCCGGGAGCCGAGCGCGACCTGGTCCTGCTCTCCGGGACCGAGCCCAACCTGCGCTGGCGCACCTTCTCGGAGGGCATCGCCGAGGCCGCCGAGTCGCTCGGGGTCGAGATGGTGATCACCCTCGGCGCGCTGATCGCCGACGTCGCCCACACCCTTCCGGTCCCGATCACGGGCCTCGCCTCCGATGGGGAGCTGGTGGACCGGCTCGGCCTCACCCGCTCCAACTACGAGGGGCCGACCGGGGTGGTCGGGGTCCTGCACGACGCCTGCCGCCGGCGCGGAATGCCGTCGGCGAGCCTCTGGGCCGCGGTGCCGCATTACGTCGCGGCGGTGCCCAACCCGAAGGCCGCCCTGGCGCTGCTGCGACGCCTCGAGGGGGTGGTCGGGGTCGCGGTCGAGGCCTCGGGTCTGGAGGAGGAGGCCGGCTCCTACGAGAGCCAGGTGAGCCGCGCCGTCTCGGCCAATCCGGAGATCGAGGAGCTGGTGCAGCGGCTCGAGGAGGAGCAGGCGAGCAGCCTCGACCTCGAAGAGGACGTCCCCTCCGGGGAGTCCCTGGCCAGGGACTTCGAGCGCTTTCTGCGCCAGCGCGGCGGCCCCGACGCCTAGGTCAACGATCTAGGCTTCCGACGCCGGGCAGATCAGCCGGAAGTCGCACCAGGAGCAGATCTCGGGGGAGGGGCGGGGCTCGAAGTCCTGCCCGAGAATCCCTTCGCCGACCTCCAGCACGACGCCCTCGACCCGCTCCAGGTCATCCGGGGAGCCGCCCACCGCCACCTTGCGGTCGGCGAGCACGTACCAGTAGCTGCCCGCCGCCCCCTCCAGCTTCCACGCCTCGCGCGCCGCGAGCCGGTAGATCGCCAGCTGGACGTCGCTCTGGAGGTCGCTCTCGGCCTTCGGGTCCCCGGTCTTGTAGTCGATCAGCTCGTAGCCCCCGCCCGGCAGCTCATCGACGCGATCGACGCGTCCCCGCAGGTGATGGGGGCCGATCCGGAAGTCGAACTTCCGCTCGACCCAGCGCGGGCTCGAGCCCCGGGCGCTCTCCCGAGCGTGATAGCGGCGCAGGGCCTCGGTCGCCCGCTCGCGGAACTGGAGCTCGTCGTCGGTCTCGCCGAAGCCGGCCTTCCGCCAGGCCGCCGCGAACAGGGCCATCAGCCGCTCCAGGCTGTTGGCGTCGCCGCCGCCCGGCGCCTGCTGGGAATGGAAGCGCTCGAGGACCTGATGGATGACGATCCCGAAGCGCTGGTTGATGGTGGTCTCCTGCGGGATGCCGAAGACCCGGGCGAACTTGTATTTGAGGGGACAGGTGCGGTAGAGCTCGACGTCCGTGGCGGAGAGCGCCAGCCCCTCGCCGCGGCGGGGCAGGAACGCCTCCAGTGACGGCTCGTCGCGGGCCTCGATCAGCTCGCGGCGGCGTCTCGCCGCACCCTCCTCGTCGCGCAGGAAGGCGTCCAGGCCGGACTCCGCCAGGGCCTTCGCCTGCTCCGGCGAGATCGCGTGCTCGAGCACGTCGTTGGCAGCAGCGAGCGCGTCGGCCACCGGCTCCTCCCCGGGCCGCTGGATCAGGCTGGCGAGCTTGACCAGCTCCAGGAACCGCGCCACCGCCGCCGTCACGTCCATGTAGGTGTCGAGGCGCGGCTCGCGCAGCTTGCCGCCCGCCCTCCAGGCCTCCTCCAAGACCTCGTCCTGGATCATCAGGTAGGTGGCCTGCAGGCCCTCGGCGGGACCGAACAGCTCCTCGCCGTGGTCCTGCTCGGTCACGTCGAGCACCGCTCGCGCCTCCTCATAGAGGGGCGAGGGCCGCACGTCCCCCTTCTCGGTCGCGGCCGGCCGGGACAGGACCAGCTCGGCGCTCACCCTGGTCATCGCGGTGTAGAGCCGGCGCCGCTGCTCGTCCTCGTGGGATGACGCCGCGCCGGCGAGCTCGGGCGGGACCGCGGGAGCCCCGGGCGGCTCGGCGCCCGGCACCGCTCCCGCGTCGAGACCCACGGCGTAGACTCGGCTGAACTCGAGGCCCTTCAGCGCGTCCAGCGGCATCACGCGGACCGCGTCGGCCAGCGGGCCGAGGGGGTCGTCGGCCGGGGCGACGCCCGCCTCCGAGACGGCGACCAGGTAGCGCACGAAGTCCTGGTTCGAGCCGCCCGGCTCCCGCCGGGTCCAGGCGGCCGCGAGCTGGCCGAGCCGGGAGAGGTTCCGCAGCCGCTCAGCCGCTTCGGGATGCGCGGCGAAGAGGCGGTGGCGCCGCAGGCCGATCCGTTCGATCAGCCGCCGCACGAAGACGTCGGCGCGCATCTCGCCCATCGCGCGGGCGGCCCGGGAGTGGAGGCCGAGGAAGTCACGGATCCGGTCGCGGGCCTCCGGCGGGATCTGAGGACTCTCGAGCGAGGCCTCGAGCGCCGAGACCATGTCCAGCTTGCGTCGGCGGGCGATCGTCGTACAGCGGGCGAGGTCGACGGAGCGCAGCTCCACCGGCGGCCGGCTCAGCGCCCTGACCGCCGCGGCGGTGTCGGTCGGGTCGGCGAGCAGCCGCAGCCAGGCGATCACGTCGCGCACCTCGGGGCGCTCGAAGAAGGCGCCCGGCCCGCTCAGCCGGTGCGGCACCCGTCGCTCCTCGAGCGCCGCCGAGATCGCCCGAGCCCTGCCCGCGCCGTGCGGAAAGGCCACGCAGATCCCGTCGGCGCGGACCTGGCCGGAGGCCAGCCCCGCCTCGATGTCGCGCGCCACGGCCTGGGCCTCGGCGCGCTCGTTGGCGCTGCTCCAGAACCGCACTCTGGTCGCCGGTCCGGCGGCTCGGCGGGGGACCTCGCTGTGGTGGGCGCTGGGCGCGATCACCGCATGGGCGGCGTCCAGCAGATCGCCCCCGAAGCGCCAGGACGGCTCGAGCACCGTCTCGGTCAAGACGGGTGGCTCCTCGGCTTCGCCTGCGGAGCCCCCTCGCACCACGAGGGCTTCGCGGGCCCAGGCCGAGGCGCCGCCGCACCGCGCCCGGGCCTGGTCGTCGTCGCAGGAGAGGACCGCCGTCCGCGCGCCCCGCCCCAGGGCGGCGATCAGCCGGCGCTCGGCGGGGCAGGAGTCCTCGAGCTCGTCCACGATCAGGTGCGGGAAGCGGTCGGATAGGGCGCCGGCGAGCTCGGAGCGCTCGCCGAGGGCGCGGGTCAGCTCGAGCACGGCCTCTCCCGGGTCGATCGCGCCCTGCTCGCTCAGCATCGCGTCGTGCAGCTCGTAGAGCTCGGCGAACTCACGCTCCCGTGCCGCCGCATCGCCGCCGGCCCCGTCGCCGTCGCCCCGCAGTCCCTCGGCCCACTCGCGGAAGCGCCCGGCTGTCACCCCGGCGGACTTCAGGGCGTCGATCCGGTCGACGATCCGGGCCAGCAGCCCGGCCGCGTTGCCGCGGATCTCGTGGCGCCGAAGCGGCAGCTCCTCGATCCGCTCGAGCAGCATCGCGAGGCGCTCGGCGCCGTCGAGCGGCTCGACCAGCGGGTCGACGCCGGCCTCGGTGGCGTGCTCGCGCAGGAGCCGGGTCGCGGCCGAGCGGTGGGGGTGGATGACGAGCTCCTCGAAGGGGGAGTCGATCGCCTCCTCCGCCCGCGAGCGGATCCGCGCTGCCGCCGCCTGCGTGCAGGTGAGCACCAGGGCGCGGTCCCCCGCTTCCGTGAGCCGCGCCAGCCGCCGGCTGAGCGCCTCGGTCCGCCCGGAGCCGGCGACCCCTTGGACCAGGAGGGCTCCCTCGGCGTGGTCGACCACGCCGAGTTGAGCCTCGGTCAGGGGCTTCGGCTCGCCGCTCGGGGCCATCCGAGCCCAGGCTAGATCATGGGCACCACGTTCCCGAGCGGCGTTCTCGCAGGTCGCGGAAAGACCATCGCTAACCTGGCGCGGTGGGCCCGACCGACGAGGAGTGGCTGGGCGCCTTCCGTCTGGCGGTCGAGGCGCAGCAGCGGATCTTTGCGGAGCACGAGGGGATCGCCGTGCGCACCCGCTACGAGGGGGTGGGCGAGGGTGGCGACAAAACCCTGGTGATCGACCGCCTCTGTGAGGACGCGATCTTCGCCGAGCTCGAGCGCCTCCACGAGGCCGGGCACGAGTTCATCGCGGTCTCGGAGGAGCGCGGCACGGTCAGCTTCGGCGGGGCCGAGGACGGCCTGCGCGTGGTCGCCGATCCGATCGACGGCTCGCTGAACGCGCGCCGGACGATCCCCTGCCACAGCGTCAGCATCGCAGTCGCGACCGGCGCGTCGATGGAGGACGTCCGGCTCGGCTACGTCTACGAGTTCGGGGCGGGGGAGGAGTTCGTCGCCGGCGCCGGTACCGGTGCGATGCTCGACGGACGGCCGCTCGCGGCCTCCGACGGGGACGGGCTCGAGCTGGTCGCGCTCGAGGCGGCCAAGCCGGAGCGGGTCCTGGCGGCGGCCGAGAGCCTCTCGGGCCGCGCCTACCGGATGCGCTCGCCCGGGTCGATCGCGGTCGCCCTCTGCTACGTCGCGGCCGATCGCTACGACGGCATGATCTCGACC
>JBOGZI010000270.1:0-12344 GCA_050697275.1 Solirubrobacterales bacterium
CGATCGCACTGCTCGGCCGACTGCGCCCTGCCGGGATCATCGCCGCGGCGCTCCTGTTCGGGGCGCTCGACGCGGGCGCCGCCGGGCTGCAGGCCGGCGCCGCCGAGGTGCCGTCCGCGATCAGCCAGGTCACCGCCGGGCTCGCGGTCCTGTACGTGCTGTTCGCCCTCGGCGGCCGTGAGCTCTATGAGCGCCGCCAGCGCGCCCGCGAGGCGCTCGAGGAAGCGGAGGGCGCTCCCGTCCAAGCGGGAGCGACGGGCTGATGGCGGACGACTCCTTCCTCACCCTGCTTCTGATCTCGGCGGTGGCGCTGAGCGCGCCGCTGCTGTTCGCGGCCCTCGGCGAGCTCGTCTCGGAGACCGCGGGCGTGATCAACATCGAGCTCGAGGGGATGATGCTTGCGGGCGCGTTCTGCGGCGTGCTCGGGACCTACCTATCGGGCAGCCTCGCGGTCGGCTTCCTGTTCTCGGCCGCCGGCGGTCTCCTCGTCGGGCTCCTCCACGGGGTCGCCTGCTTCGTCTTCCGCGCGAACCAGGTCGTGAGCGGGATCGTCCTCAACATCCTCGCGCTCGGGCTCACCGCATTCTTCCTCTCGAGCTACCTCGGCGACCGCGTCACGCAGTCAATCGGCGGCCTCGAGGACGTCTCGATCCCGCTGCTCTCCGACCTCCCTGTGCTCGGCCCAGCCCTGTTCGACCAGGACGTGATGGTCTACGCGGCGTTCGCGCTCGTCGCCGCCTGTTGGTGGGTGCTTACCCGGACCAAGGTCGGACTGGCCCTGAAGGCGGCCGGCGAGCGGCCCGAGGCGGCGGAGTCGCTCGGAGTCGACGTGGGCCGCGTGCGCTGGGCGGTTGTCTGCTGCTGCGGGGTGATGGCGGGGGTCGGCGGCGGACAGCTCGCCCTCGCCGGGATCGGGTTGTTCACCCCGAACATGACCGCCGGCCGCGGCTTCATCGCCCTCGCCGCGGTGATCACGGGCGGCTGGCGCGCGGTCGGGGTCCTCGCCGCTGTCCTCCTGTTTGCGACGGCGGATGCGTTCCAGGTCCGCGCCGACGCGATCGGGATCGACATCCCCTACCAGTTCCTCGCGATGCTCCCCTACATCGCGACGCTGCTCGCGCTCGCCGGCTTCCTCAGCCGCCGCCGCGCCCCCGCAGGTCTCGCGACCAACTACTTCAGGGATTGAAGACCGTTGACGTTCACAGAGAGGAGAACGAGATGAACGACGCTTCTCGCGTCCGGCTTGGAGTCGTCCAGCCGATCGCATACTGGGGCGAGGACGCGCCCCGCAACCTCGAGCAGGCCCTCCACTACATCCACCAGGCGGGAGCGCTTGGTGTGGATCTCCTGCTCTTCCCGGAGACCTACCCCGGCCCCTACACCGACTCGGTCCGCTATCCGGTCGAGGACTCGCTGCGAGCGGCGGCGAAGGATCACCGCGTCGGCCTCGTCGCGGGAACGACGACCGAGACCGAGACGGGCAGCGGCTCGTACTTCGTCGAGGCGGTGGTGATCGACAAGGACGGCAGCGAGGTCGGGCGCTATCGCCGCACCCACCCAGTTGGCCCCTACGTGTTCCCCGGAGGCGCGTTCTGGGACCTCGATTACAAGGAGGGGAACGAGATCCCGGTGTTCGAGATGGAGTGGGGCAAGCTTGGCGTCGGGATCTGCAGCGAGACGTTCGTCCCCGAGGTCGCGCGCACCCTCGCCCTCCGCGGCGCCGAGGTCGCGGTGTTCCCGACCGGGATCCTGATCGACGAGCAGAACTACACGGACAACTGGCGAACGATGATCCGTGCGCGGTCGATCGAGAACCTGATGTACACGGCGACGACCGTCCACCTGCTCCCGCGCGAGTTCCTCGGCGACGCTGCGGACGCGATCGACAGCTTCGCGACCGGCAGCGGCCACACCGGCGGCGACGCGATGATCGCTGCGCCCGAGCGGGTGCTCGCGGCAACGCATGAGCCGGGGATCCTGACCGCGGACCTCGACCTCGACTACCTGCGGCGGATGCGGGCGACCGACGAGGTGATCTCGCTGCCGGCCCCCTACCGGACGATTCCGGGTGTGCTGCGTTGGCGGCGGCCGGAGTTGTACGCGAGCGACGAGCTGGAGCCGAGCGCCTAGCCCTCGGCGGGCTCGCCGGCGTCGTAGCGCTCGATGATCTCGAGCGTGGTCCGCAAGTGAGCCTTGGTCAGCTCCACCGCGCGGTCGGCGTCGCGGTCGCGGAACGCCTGGACGATTTGCTCGTGCTCGCGGTTGCTGCGCTCGAGTTGATCCGGGCTCGCCTTCAGCGAAAGCGAGACCTGCATTCCCGACACGTTGCGCAGGCCGGCAACGATCCCGTTCAAGCGCGGCGACTCCGCCGCGTCGATCAGCTTCGCATGGAACTCACGATTCAGCTCGACCCAGCGCCCAACGTCCTCGACCTTGACCATCTCGCGCTGGAGCTCCGAGGCCTCCTCAACCTGCTCGTCGCTGATCTTCCCGACCGACTTGCTCACGGCAAGCGGCTCGAGGATCAGCCGCAGCTCGTAGAGCTCCTCGGCCTCCTCGACCGTCGGCGTGTGCACGACGGCGCTGCGGTACGAGTCGAAGTCGACCAGGCCCTCGGCGGCGAGCTCACGGATCGCCTCCCGGATCGGGGTGCGGCTGACCCCGAGACGCTCGCTCAGCTCCGAGAGGACCAGCGGCGTCCCCGCGGAGAGGACGCCGCCGAGGATGGCGTGCCGGAGGCTCTCCAGCACCTGCTCCTGCGCGGTGCGCCGCTTCACGTCACCGAGCTCCGGGATCGCGAGGGCTGCCGCGTCTTCGGTTGGCTCGAGTTCAGTCAACGGCGCTCAACTCCGCGTAGGGTGATGCGGCCGGATGATGACGGCCGCCGGGGATGCCCATCCTGGGCGGTTTCCGTGCGATAGATCGTATACAATCGACGGTAGCACTCAACCGGGCCCCGAATGCAAGCACCGACGCACCACACCGAGGCGCTCGCGGCGCTCGAAAGCCTCGCGAAGCGGCCGGTGATGGTGACGATCGACCTCCATCGCGGCCACCTCGACCCCGAGGTCGCGACACTGCCCCTCCCCGCCGAGCGCGCCGCCCCCCTGGTCGAGCGCTGCGCGTCGCTGTTCAACTCACTCCGCGGGCTCGGGATCCCGATCGTGCACGTGATCACCGCGTACCGCAACCGTGCCGAGATCCTCTCCAACCCCTATTGGCGGTTCCAGTCGGAGCGACCCGATAGCCCGCGGGCGCGCATCGCCGAGCACAACCTCGAAGGGATGCCCGGGCTCGAGCTGATGCCGGGGCTGCTCGGGGAGGGCGACATCGTCGTAGACACGAAGAAGCGCTACGACTGCCTGCTGGGGACCGACCTCGAGATCACGCTGGAGTCGCTCGAGTGCGACACGGTTCTGCTCACCGGCGTCAACACCAATTCCTGCGTGATCGCGACCGGAATCGCAGCCTCGGTCCGCGACTACGCGGTGTTCATGGTCGAGGACGGGATCGACACGATGCTCGGTCCCGAGCTGCACGACGCGGCGCTGTCGGTCGTGCGCGCGTCGTTTGGCTGGGCGATCGACGCCGAGAGCCTGCTCGCGCGGCTGGGCGATCAGTCCGGCTCGGGGCGGTAACCCGCCCCCGGCAAGAACGCGCCCTCGCGCTCGCCCTCGACCAGCTTCCCCTCGGCGACGACCTCGTGACCGCGGACGAAGGTGGCGACGATGCTGCCGCGTACATCGGTCCCCTCGTACGGGGTCCACCCGGCCCGAGAGACGACGTCCTCGGCGCCGAGCCGGTGTTCGCCGTCCGGATCGAAGATGACGAGGTCGGCGTCGGACCCGGCCTCGATCCGGCCCTTGCGCACAAGCCCGTAGGCGCGCGCCGGGCGCTCCGCGTAGGCCTCGACGACGCGCTCGAGCGATGTCCGCCCGCGCAGCCCCGCGTCGAGCATCAGGACCGAGGTCGTGTCGATCCCAGGTAGCCCGAAGTGGACCTCCCAGATGTCGCCTGCGCGTTTCTGCTCGGCGGTCGCCGGCGCGTGGTCGCTGGAGATGTGGTGGACGAGGCCGCCGTTGAACGCCGCCCACATCGCCTCCTCCTCCTCGTCCGACCGGATCCGAGCCGGCGGCGTGAACTTCCGAAACGCGCCCTTGGTGAGAACCTCGTCCTCACGCAATCGCATGTACTGCGGGCAGCTCTCTGCGACTACCGGCGAGCCAGCGGAGCGCTCGCGCGCGAGCACATCAAGCACCTCGGGGTTGCTGGCGTGGGCGACGATGAACGGAGCGCCGGTGATCCGGCCGACGAGGGCGACCGTCCCGGTCGCGACCAGCTCCGCCTCTCGCGAACGCCACTCGGGGATCACGCCGCCATCCGTCCGCATCGCCTCGCGCAGCCGCCGCTCGTTGCGAGAGGTGATCAGGTCGTCCTCGCAGTGAACTAGACACGGCGCCCCCAGCTTCCCCAGGCTCTCGCCGAGATCGATCAGCAGGTCGGCAGGGATCGCCGGGATGCCGTGGGTCGCGCAGGTGAACGCCTTGAAATAGGCGATCCCGTCTCGCCATAGCTGCTCGAGCTGGTCGAGGTGCTCGGGCCAGACGTGCGCGGCGAGCGCGTAGTCGACGTGCGAGCGCCCACGGAGGTGCTCGCGCTTCTCGCGCAGCCGCTCGGCCGTATTGACCGGCCACGAGTGCGTGTGCTCGATCACGGCCGTGACCCCCCGCAGCGCCGCCGCCGCGCTCCCCGTCGCGAAATCCTCGCGGGTCGGGTCGCCGGGCTCCATGAAGTGGACGTGCGTGTCGATCATGCCCGGGAGGACGAAGCATTCGCGTGCGTCGACTACGCGGTCGGCGTCGAGCTCCGAGCCGGCAGCCTCGACCGCCGTGATCCGGCCCCCGTCGACGTAGACGTCGAGGGGCTCACGTCGGTTCGGACCGACGACCGTGCCTCCGCGGATCGCCAGGTCGTGGCCCACCGCGATGCCCTAGCAACCGCGCGGCGGCGCGATCACGATCCGGGCTTGCCTCCCGCGCCAGCCGACTCGGGGTCGGCGGCGATCGCCTCGAACATGGCGCCGATCTCATCACGCCCGAGCCCGGCCCGCAGGAGGACTATCAGCAGAGCCCGTGCCTTCGGCCCGTCCAGCCACCCCGCAGGGATCGCCCCGCGCGCAATCAGGTCGCGCTCGGAGCCGGGGAAGTCGTAGGTCTCGGTGAGGACCTCGCCACGGCCGGTGCGTGAGGTCAGGACCACTGGCATCTCCGCGCTCAGGGCCTCCACTGCGTCGGCGACCGGCTCCGGCACGTGCGCACCCCCCAGGGCCTCGACGACGACTCCCTTGTAGTCGAGTCCCGGCACCGCCCGCAACATACGCCCGTCGTCCTCGATGGAGATCGTCAGCAGCGCGACAGGCGCCTCCGACCCCTTCGGCCGCGCCGGGAGCTCGATCCTCCGGGTCGGCCGGACGAGCACACGCGGTCGCCCCTCGCTGACCCAGCCGAGCGGCCCGGGGACCGACTCGAACGTGGCCAGACTCGAGGTGTGAGTCTTCCGGACGTAGCGCGCCGCGTGGAGCTCGTCGTTGAAGACGACGAGGGCGCCGAGCCCGCGGGCGGTCGCCGACGCTGCCACCTGCGTCGCCGCGAGCAGGTTGGCGGGGCCGTCGGCGCCCGGCAGGGTCGGGTTGCGCATCGCGCCCGTGATCACGACGGGCTGCTCGAGCGTAAGCAGCAGATCGAGCAGGAACGCGGTCTCCTCGATCGTGTCGGTGCCCTGAGTGACGACGATCCCGTCGACGCCGTCGGCGACCGCGCGCTCGATCCGCTCGGCGAGAGCGAGGATGTGATCGACGCCGAGGTGCGCGCCTGGCAGGCGCTCGAACGCCTCGGTCTCGATATCGGCCTCGTCGGCGATCTCGGGGACCGCGGCGACGAGGTCCTCGGCCCCAAGCGTCGGCCGGACGCCCTCGGCCTCATCCCCCCCGCCGTCCTTCGTCATCGCGATCGTCCCGCCGAGGGAGAGGATGAGGACGCGGCCGCGACGGCCGGAGCCGCTAGGCACGAAGCAGCTCGCGCTGGTCGATGCCGAAGCGGTCGGCAAGCCAGTCGCCGACGTACTCCATCCCGCGAGCCGGGTTGTCGTGCTGGCAATGCTCAGCCCCCGTCTCCTCCTCGCCTACGAGGATCAGCTCGACGTCCACCCCGTTCTCGGCGGCGTAGTCATGGACGCGCTGCGCTTGGCGGACGCCGAGGACATCGTGCCCGCCGTGGACGATCAGGTACGGGCACTGCATCCCGTCGAGGACGCCGTCCAGCGAGAAGTCGCGGCCCTTCTCGATCGCCTCCGCCATCGTCTCGACGCCGAACACCCACTTGATGTGCTTGGCGAGGCCGTGGTCCTCGCCGGCGTCCTCGCCCCAGATCCCGTTCACCTCCCAGACGGCGCCGTGGGAGATCACCGCCGCCAGCCGGTGCTCGCGCGAGCCCGCCCGCGCGGCGTAGTAGCCGCCCAGGCTCGAGCCCGATACGGCGATCCGGTCGGTGTCGACGTCGTCGCGCGACTCGAGGTAGTCGATGCAGCGGCCAACCGGGACCTCGTAGTCGTGGCGGTTGGGGACCTTGTGCTTGCGCAGCGTCGCCCCCTGGCCGGGACCATCGACCAGCAGGCAGGCGATCCCACGGTCGAGGCAGCCTTGCCCGACCATGAACAGGAGCTCCTCCTTGAACGAGTCGAGCCCTCCGAATCCGATCAGGACCGGGTACGGCGGCTCCGCGGCGCGGGGGCGCAGGAGGTGCCCTGCGAGTTCGACCCCGTCCTCGTAGGGGATCGCCACGGTCTCCAGGGGCGGCTCGAAGTAGTGACCGGCCTTCGCGAAGCTCTGCTCGCAACGCTCGAAGGTCGCCAGCCGCCGCGGGTCGTCCCCCTCGAGCCAGAACTCGGCCGAGCGGAAGTAGTCGACCGCCCGCAGCCAGTGGGCGCGAGCGGTGAGGACGTGCCCCGCCTTCTCCGCCTCGTCGCCACGCGCGTCGTTGCGCTCGGCGACGGCGAGCCACTCGGAGTGCCAGCTCTCCTCGTCGCCGGGGACCATCCGAGACGCGGCCTGGAACGATTCGCTGATCGTGCCCCCGCCGACCCCGCTCTCGCCGAGTGCCCGCCGGAACTGGTAGCTCATCCACGGGTGATCGGGCCAGTGATGCCACCCGAAAGGCTCGTACTGTGGCGGGGCGGTCACTCTATTGCATATCGTATACCGTCTTTGATTCGACGCCTAGCGGACGACCAAATAGGTGCCGGCGAGAAGCAGCGCTACGCCGACGATCCGGTCGGGCCCGAGCGAGACCTGGTCGAGCCCGAAGGCGCCGATCCGGTCGAGGGCGACGGAGGCGAGGAGTTGGCCGGTGATCGTCGCCGCGGCGACTCCTCCCGCCCCGATCACGCTCACCGTGAGGATCACGGCGAACACGTAGGCGGCGCCGAGCACGCCCCCGAACAGGTAGTACCAACTCGCCTCGCCCGTCCCGGAGAGCTCACCGGCGCGACCGCTGACGACGAGCACCGCCGCCAGGAGCATCGTCCCGACCAAGAAAGAGACCGTCGCCGCCCCGATGCTGCCCGTGTAGCGCGCGAGCCCGGCGTTGATCGGGGCCTGCAACGCGATCAGGCCGCCGACGACGGCGGTGAGAACTACGGCGAGGCCCTTGTCCATGCGCGCGGACTCTATGCGCACGCGGATCCTGGGCACGAACTCGGGCGTGATCCTCGGGCCTCTATGGTGTTCAAAGGGGCGATGCAGCGGCCACGGCGGCCCGACCCCCAGCGGTGGTGGCGGCACGCTGCCTGCCCTCTCCCTGAGCCGGCGCGATTCTCAGCAGCCTCGTGATCCGCGGCGCCCTCTCGGGTCCTAGGTCCCGCCCGTTCCGTAGCCGGGGAGGTAGCTCAGCTGCTTCGGCGCGGTCGCCGGTGAGCCCGGGCGCTGCGCGTCGTTGTCGGGCGGGCCGGCCGGTGGGGCCCTACTTGGCCGCGAGCCAGTCCGGGCCGACCCCGATGTCAACGGCGAGCGGCGGGTCGAGTTCGAAGGCGCCGCACATCGCCTTCTCCACCAGCTTCGCCGCCTCGTCCATCTCGGCGGCCGGGCCCTCGAAAAGCAGCTCATCGTGGATCTGGAGGACCAGGCGCGTGGTCAGGTCCGACCCGGCCAGCGCCCGGTGCGCGTTCACCATCGCGATCTTGATGATGTCCGCCGAGGTGCCCTGGATCGGCATGTTGACCGCGTTCCGCTCCCCTTGGCCGCGCACCTGGGGGCGGCCGGAGCGCAGCTCCGGGATCGGGCGGCGGCGGCCGAGCAGGGTCGAGACGTAGCCGTCCTCCCGCGCCGATTCGATCGTCCTCTCGATGTACTTCTTCACGGCCGGAAAGCGCTCGAAGTAACGCTCGATATAGGCGGCGGCCTCGTCCTGCTCGATGTTCAGGCGGTCCGCGAGCCCGTAGGCGGAGAGCCCGTAGGCGATCCCGTAGTTGACCATCTTCGCCTTGGAGCGCTCGCCCGGGGTGACCTTCTTGGGATCGGCGCCGAGCACCTCGGCGGCGGTCGCGGTGTGGATGTCCTCGCCCCGTTTGAAGATCTCGCGCAGGGCGTCCTCGCCGGCGATCTGGGCCAGGATCCGCAGCTCGATCTGGTTGTAGTCGGCGGAGAGCAGTCGGTGTCCGCGCGGCGCGACGAACGTGGAGCGGATCGGCCGGCCCTCCTCGGTGCGGATCGGGATGTTCTGGAGGTTCGGATTGGTGCTGGAGAGGCGGCCGGTCGCCGTCGCCGTCTGGTTGAAGGTGGTGTGGAGCCGCCCCGTGTCGGGGTCGATCAGCTCCGGCAGCGCGTCGAGGTAGGTGTTCTTGAGCTTCGTCAGCGCCCGCCACTCCTCGACCTTGGGGACGATCGGGTGCTCCTCGCGGATCTGGCCGAGCACGCGAGCGTCCGTCGAGAAGCCCGTCTTGCCGCGGCGCTTCTTGGTCAGGCCGAGCCTCTCGAAGAGGACCTCGGCCAGCTGCTGGGGAGACCCGATCGTGAACTCGCCGCCGGCGAGGTCGAAGATCTCCGCCTGCAGCGTCTCTATTCGCTGCTCGAAGCCCTCGCCGATGTCCGCGAGCCGCTTCTGGTCGAGCAGCAGCCCGTTTCGCTCCATCTCGGCCAGCACCTCGATCAGCGGCATTTCGACCTCATCCATCAGGCGCTCGAGGTCGTTCTCCTTCATGTCCGCGCGCTGCAGGGATGCGATCTCCCAGGTGAGCCGCGCCTCGGCCGCGGGATCGGTGGTCGGCTCCTCCTCGAGCTCGAGCTGGCCGCCGTCGCTCTTCTCCTCCTCCGGCTTCTCGGCCCCCACCGCGGCGAGCCCCCGCTGGGCGGCGATGTCGGCGAGGTCGTAGGTGCGGCGGGCGGGATCGAGCAGGTAGGCCCCGACCATCGTGTCGTGCCGCAGGCCCAGGCCGCCTTCGCCCGCGGCGAGCAGGCCGTGACGAGCGCCGCCGCCCAGCGACTTGAGGTCGTGGCCGATCACCCGGCGGCCGGACAGCTGCTCGACCAGCTCGGCGGCCTCGGCCTCGCCGGTGACGAGTCGCTTGCCGTCATAGGCGACCCAGGTCCCGTCGTCGACGGCCAGCGAGATCTCCTTGCCGAGCTCGTCCAGCGTTCCCTCCTCGGCGGTGGCGTCCAGCTGCTCTTCGACCGCCGCCTCAGGGACGAAGTCCGTACCCAGCTCCTCCTCGAGGCGCTCCATGATCACCCGCAGCTCGAACTCGCGCCCGATCTCGCGCAGCCGGCTGCGGTCCATCTCGGCCGCCATCAGCTCGTCGAGGTCGAGCTCGACGTCGACGTCGTAGACGAGGGTCGCGAGCTGCTTCGAGATGCGGGCGTCCTCGGCGTGCTTGGTGAGGTTCTCCTTGCGCTTCGCGCCGGAGATCTTGTCCACGTTTTCCAGCACCGCCTCCAGCGAGCCGTAGTCCTGGAGCAGCTGGGCGGCGGTCTTGTCGCCGATCCCCGGGACCCCGGGGATGTTGTCCGAGGTGTCGCCCTTCAGACCGATCAGGTCGGTGACCAGCTCCGGCGGCACCCCGTAGCGCTCCACCACGCCCTCGGCGTCATAGATCTTCGTGTCCGTCACACCGCGCGAGGTGGTCATCACGCGCACCCCTTCGGTGACCACCTGGTAGACGTCGCGGTCGCCGGAGACGACCCTACCGTCGATCCCCTGCTCGCGGGCCCGCCTGACCAGCGCGCCGATCACGTCGTCCGCCTCGTAGCCGTCCACCTTGGTGTTGGTGAAGCCGAAGGCCTCGGCGAGCGGCATCAGGTTCGGCCACTGCTCCTTCAGCAGGTCGGGCCGGGGCTTCCGCTGTTCCTTGTAGGGCTCGTAGGTGAGCTCACGGCCGGACATGCCGGCGTCCCAGGCGACCACGACGGCGGCCGGCTTGTGGTCGATCAAAAGCTTGGCGAACATCGAGGCGAGCCCGTAGATCGCGTTGGTGGGCCGGCCGTCGTGGGTCGCGATCGACTCGGGCAGCGCAAAGAAGGCGCGGTAGGCGAGCGAGTTGCCGTCGATCAGGAAGAGCTCGCCGCCGTCCTTCGACGCCTTCCCCTCGGCGGGCTTCGTCGCCGCCTTATCGGCCGGCTTCTTCGCCCGCTCCTCGGCAGGCTTCTTCGCGCCCTTCGCGGCTGCCGTCTTCTGCTGCTTGGTCGCGGGCATCCATCTGATCGTAGATGCCGACGGCGTCGTTCCGGTTGCGCTCACCCCTCGCGCGCGAGCACACTGCGCATAACGCGTGCCACCTCCGCAGACGAGTCCCGTACCTGGCGGTAGGTGAAGCGCAGCACCAAGTAGCCGAGCGCCTGCAGGCGCGCATCCCGCGCGCGATCGGACTCGAACGCAGCCCGGTGCCCGTGGTGGCGCCATGAGTCCGTCTCGACGATCACCCGCTCGTTTCGCCAGAGGAAGTCCACCTCGAAGCGGTCGACCCGGGTGTTGACCTCCGGGGCTTGGAGCCGGTGGCGCCGGCAGAGCTCGAGCATCAGCCGCTCGAGTCTGCTGCGGGTGAACTCTTCCTCGCGTTCCAAGTCCGCTGCGCTGATCAGGCGCAGATCCAGGGCCCAGCGGACGGCACGGCGGTAGGTGGACTCGGGGAGGGTCCGGTGGAGATCGCGGAGGGTCCGGGCGGGCTTGGTGATAGGAAGGCCGTTGCGCCGAGTCACCAGACCGGCGGTGAGCGTGGGCGACCGGTGTGTCGTGATTCCGCGGCGCTTCCGTCGGCCGCCGTCGCCCGGAACGGTCACCTCGATCGGGCCCGCGGGCGGCCGCATCAGACCCCAGATAGCGGCTGCGCAGCGATGGCTGGCGACCGCCCCGGCGCCCAGGGCGAGCACGGCGGCCATGCAACGCCCTTCGAAGCTGAGTCGAGGGTGGCCAACCGCATAGACGCCGCGATGGACGCGGTGGAGCCGCCCGGCCCGGACGCGAAGCGTGATCGCGTTCCGGCCGAGCCCGCCCTCCACCAGCTGCTCGGTGCTGACTACGCCGTGTTGGCAAGCAGCGATCCGGGCAAGCACTCGGTCTTTCCTGGCTGCTTCCTCCCCAATACGGGGAGTAAGGCGCCAGAAGCCGGAGCTCGCCCCTCCCTCCCGCCGGCGGGCGTGTCCGTGCGGTGCCGTCGAGGCCCTCAGGCGGCCGGGGCGCCCTGCGTATTCTTCGCGGCCCATGGCTGCCTCAGCTCAGTACAGCGTCACCGTGCGGGTCGAGCTGGATGCCCGTCAGGAGCCGCTGGGCAAGCTGACCGCGCAGATCGCGGAGGCGGGCGGCGCGCTCCAGTCGGTCGACCTGGTCCCCGGCGCCGGCGCCGAGGGCAAGCGGGTTCGCGAGTTCACGATCGACGCCAACAGCCCCGAGCACTGGGAGCAGATCCTGCGCTCGATCGGCGGCACCCGCGGCGCCAAGGTGCTCGGCTTCACCGACCGCACCTTCGAGATGCACAAGAAGGGCAAGATCGAGCAGCACAACAAGTACCCGCTGAAGACTCGCGACGACCTCTCGATGGCCTACACGCCCGGCGTCGCGCGCGTCTGCGAGTACATCGCCGAGGACAAGACCAAGGCCTTCGACTTCACCATCAAGGCCAACACCGTCGCCGTGGTTTCCGACGGCTCCGCAGTCCTCGGTCTCGGCGACATCGGCCCGGAGGCCGCAATGCCGGTGATGGAGGGCAAGGCGATGCTCTTCAAGGAGTTCGCGGGGGTCGACGCCTTCCCGATCTGTCTCGCAACCAACGACCCCGAGGAGATCATCCAGACCGTCAAGCTC
>JBOGZI010000271.1:0-9483 GCA_050697275.1 Solirubrobacterales bacterium
TTCCACCCGAGGAGCACCGCCCGGATGGGCGACGACTCGGCGGAGAGCGTCACCGACCTGGACGGCGCGGTGCGCGGCGTCGGGGGGCTCTACGTCGCCGACGCGAGCGTGATGCCGACCTCGGTGGGAGTCAACCCGATGATGACGATCATCGCCTGCGCCTCACGCGTGGCTCGCGGCCTCGCCGCGCGCCTCAACGGTCAGTAGGTCTCGGCCACCTCGTCGCGCATCTGCAGGAAGGATCCGATCGTCACCCCGATCACCGCCGCGGTAGCGAGGTACAGACCGATCTTCCGCTCAAGCCCCTCAGGGACGTCGATCAGGACGTAGACGGTCATCGCCGTCCCGATCACGCCGAGCAGGAAGGTCCCCGCGGCGGGCGCGAAGGGCAGGCCCTCCGGGTAGCCGGCCATGGACATCGCCACCCCCACCAGCACCAGCCCGGCGAGGATCGCCAGGTAGATGTCGAGCGTGTTCTGGCTCTCCCAGCCGGTCGCGTCGGCGGCACCCTGGGCCGACTCCAGGGCCTCCGAGGCACCCGGTAGGCCCTGAGCTCCCTCGGGGAGCGCGGGGACGTCGGGGACATCGACCTCCGCCCCTCCCCAGGCGAGGAACAGGGAAACCACCAGCGCCACCGCGGAGATGGCCGCGACGATCTGGCCCAGCGACAAGCCTCCAGCGTTCATGCGTCTCTCCTTCGGGTCTGAAAGGGCCACCCCCGCACGGACGTGGCCGCCAGTGGACTCGGCCCCGGAAACCTATACGTGACGCGGCCGCCCGGGGGCGGCCGCCTCACAGCTTGCGTCTGCTCCGTGGTCAGCGCGGCGGCGGCGGGGGCGGCGGCGAAACCTGATCGCGCACGTCGGAGAAGGACGTTCCCTCCTCCTGCATGCCCAGATAGCCGCCGTAGGCGATCCCCGCCGTGGTGATCAGACCGAGCCAGACCCCGAGCTCCCGGCCCACGCCGTCGCCGCCCGGCGGGTCGATCAGCCGGTAGAGGACGAGCAGGAAGGCGATCGCTCCGATCCCGGCGGTCACCGCGCTGCCGGCGACCGGAAGGCTCACCGAGGCGCCGGTCATGTCGATCAGCGCGAAGCCCACGGCCACGATCACCGCGAGCAGCAGCACCAGGTCGATGACGTCGAATGCCTGCCAAGCCGACGCCGTGGTGTCGACCCCGGACTGCTCCACCGCCTGGTTGGCGATGTCCTCGGGCACTCCGGCCGGGACCACGTCGCTGACGTCGACCCCGAACCAGGAGAAGAACATGAAGATGAAGAGGAGGACGCCCGAAACGCCCGCGATCAGCGTGCCCCTCCCAACGTTGGCCGTATCCATCCACACTCCTTCCGATGCACTTGGACGCGCACCGCGCCGCATGGGGCACTCGGCCGCGCTTGACCTGCGCGAACCCTATACCGGTTCGCGGTCCCCGCGCCAGTCCTCGCACCGCGGGCACCGCTGCGTTGTCGTCCCTGCTATTTCCTCGTGGAACGCCGCTTCCCGGTCGAGGATCGCGCCCGGGAGCCGCCGGACCTCGAGGACGACTTCCTGGTTCCGGTCGCGCGCCTCGTGCCGGTGCTCTTCCGAGTGCTGGAGCGCGCGGTGGTCTTGCGGGCCCCGCTCGTCCGGGTGATCGCCCTCCTCGTGGCGGTGCCTCCGCCCGAGCTCGCCCGGGCACGGCCCGTGGCGGCGACCAGCGGCTCGAAGCCGTCCTCGCGCAGAGCGATCACGGCCCCCGCGGCGATCGCCAGCGCTGCGAGCAGGCCCAGGAAGATGCCGATCTTCAGGTCCAGCCCGTCGTTGGCGAGCATCCGCCAGAGGATGATCGCGACGCTGAGCGCGCCGAGCGCGGCCGTGCCGCAGCCGCGCGGAAGGGGTGCGTTCACCCTCCGGTCGGCCGCCGCCAGCAGCGCCAGCGCCACACCCGCGACGGCGGTCAGCGCGACGACGAAGCCGGTGACGTCGGTGGCCAGCGCGTCCCAGCCGCTGATCCCCCCTTCGCCGAACGCCTCGCCTCCCCCGTACCAGTCGAAGAACAGGAACACGAACAGGGCGATGCCGCCGAGCGCGGCGAGTACCTCACCGTTGCGAAGCCTCGAGAAGTCCAATTCCGCCTCCGTACGCGTGGGGGCCGCTCCGGCGCGGCCCACCGAGGATTCACGCGGGGCGCAATTCAAGCACCTTGCGCGCCGCCTGCACGGTGTTGGCGAGCAGCATCGCGATCGTCATCGGCCCGACCCCACCCGGGACCGGGGTGATCGCGCCCGCGACCTGGCGGGCGGCCTCGAAGTCGACGTCCCCGACCAGCCCCTCGTCGGTGCGATTGGTGCCGACGTCGATCACGGTCGCGTCCGGACGGATCATCTCCGCCCCGATCAGGCGCGGCCTGCCGGCCGCCGCAACCAAGATCTCGGCGCGGCGGCAGACCTCGCCGAGGTCGGCGGTGCGGCTGTGGCAGACGGTGACGGTCGCGTGCGCGCCCAGCAGCAGCGAGAAGAGTGGCCGGCCGACCAGGTTGGAGCGGCCGACGATCACCGCCTCCTTGCCGGCGGGATCGACGCCGGCGGAGCGCAGCAGCTCCATCACCCCGCGCGGCGTGCAGGGGACCAGCCCCGGCTCCCCACGCGCCAACAGCCCGGCGCTGATGGGCGTCAGCCCGTCGACGTCCTTCTGGGGGAAGATCGCCGCCACCACCCGCTCCGCCTCGATCTGCTCCGGCAGCGGCAGCTGCACCAGGATGCCGTCCACCTCGTCGGAGTTATTCAGCTCCTCGACCAGGTCGAGCAGCTCCTCCTGGGGGATCGTCGCCTGGGGCTCGTGGTGGAAGGAGCGGATCCCGACCTCCTCGCAGGCCTCGCGCTTGCGCCGCACGTAGATCGCCGAGGCGGGGTCCTCCCCCACCAGCACCGTGGCGAGGCCGGGCGGGCGGCCGAGCCGCGGAGCCAGCTCCTCGACCTCGGCGCGGACCCGCTCGCGCACCTCGGCGGCGACCGCCTTGCCGTCGATCACCGTGGCGCTCATGTCCTGCCCCTGATCACGAGGCCTTCTTGAGGGGGGCGTAGTCGGCCATCAGCTTGCGCTCCACCCCGTCGCCCGCGAAGCGGACCACGATCACGCCGCCGGGCTCGACCGAGGTGACCACCCCCTCGCCGAAGCTCGCGTGGACGACGTCGTCGCCGGTGCCGAAGTCCGGACCCCGCTCGCGCCGCTCGGGGGCGCCCCCCAGGCTCCCGCCCGACACCCAGCCGGTGAGCGCCTGCTCCTCGGTGCCCTCGCGCTCGACCAGCTCCTCGGGCAGCTCGGAGAGGAAGCGGGAGGGGAAGTTGCGATCGCGGCCGCCGAAGAGGCGGCGGCTGCGCGCGTGGGTGAGGGTGAGCCGTCGCCGGGCCCGGGTGATGCCGACGTAGCAGAGGCGGCGCTCCTCCTCCTCGTTTCCCTCCTCGAGCGAGCGCGAGTGCGGGAAGACCCCCTCCTCGCAGCCGATCATGAAGACCGCGTCGTACTCGAGGCCCTTGGCGTTGTGCAGGGTCATCAGCGTCACCTTCGCCTCGCCCCGCTCGAGGTCGTCCGAGTCGGTGTAGAGCGAGATCGCCTGCAGGAACTCCTCGAGCGGGCTGAGCTCGGACTCGCCCTCGAGCGCGCGGTTGGCGTCGAACTCGGCGGCCACCCCGACCAGCTCCTCGAGGTTCTCGATCCGCCCCTCGGCCTCGATCGTGCGCTCGGCCCGGAGCGCGTCGAGGTAGCCGCTGCGCTCGAGCAGTGCCCGCAGCAGCTCCGCCACCGGGCCGCCCTCGAACTCCGCGCGCAGCTCCTCGATCAGCTCGACGAAGCGGCCGACCGACTTGATCGCCGCGGCGCCCAGGCCGGGCACCGCCTCCGGCTCGCTCGCCACCTCCCAGATGGTGCGCCCGGTGGTGTTGGCGTGCGCCCTGATCCGGCCCTGGCTGGTGTCGCCGATTCCGCGCCGGGGGGAGTTGATCACCCGGGAGAAGCTCACCCCGTCGGCGGGGTTGACCAGCAGGTTGAGGTAGGCGATCGCGTCCTTGATCTCCGCCCGCTCGTAGAACTTGGTGCCGCCGATCACCTGGTAGGGCAGCTCGTAGCGGACCAGGATGTCCTCGAGCACCCGGCTCTGGGCGTTGGTCCGGTAGAAGACCGCGATCTCCTCGCGGGAGAGCCCCTCCTCCCCCACCAGCCCCTCGATCTCGCCGGCGACGTAGCGGGCCTCGGCATGCTCGTCCTCGAGCTCGGCGACCGTCACCTTCTCCCCCTCGCCCCGATCGGTCCAGAGATTCTTGCCGAGCCGGCCGCGGTTATGGGAGACGACACCGTTGGCCGCCGACAGAATCACCTCGTCCGATCGGTAGTTCTGCTCGAGCTTGATCACCTCGGCGGCGGGGAAGTCCTTTTCGAACTCGAGGATGTTGCGGACCTCCGCCCCACGAAAGCTGTAGACCGCCTGGTCCTCGTCCCCCACGACCGTCAAGTTCCCCTCCTCACCGCAGAGCAGCTGCAGCAGCCGGTACTGGGCGTGGTTGGTGTCCTGGTACTCGTCCACCAGCACCCAGCGGAAGCGCTGGCGGTAGCGTCGGCGGACATCCTCGAACAGCTCGAGCAGGTTGACCACCCGCATGAGCAGGTCGTCGAAGTCCATCGCGTTCGACTCGAGCATCCGCCGCTCGTACAGGCGGTAGGCCTGGCCGACCATCTGCTCGAACGGACCCCCGGCCTCCTCCTGGTAGGTCTCGGCGTCGATCAGGCTGTTCTTCGCCTCCGAGATCCGGGCACGGACCGCGCGCGGCGGGTAGCGCTTCGTGTCCACCTCGAGCTCCTCGAGGCAGCGCTTCAGCATCCGCAGCGAGTCGGCTTCGTCGTAGATCGTGAACTTGGAGGTGTAGCCGAGCCGCTCGGCCTCGATCCGCAGCAGCCGCGCACAGGCGGCGTGAAAGGTCATCACCCACATGCCGCGGTGGATGCCCCCGATCTGCGAGGAGACCCGCTCCCGCATTTCCTCGGCCGCCTTGTTGGTGAAGGTGATCGCCAGGATCTCGTTGGGGCGGGCCAGCCCGGTGGCTAGCAGCCAGGCGACCCGGTGAGTGAGCACACGGGTCTTGCCCGAGCCCGCGCCGGCCAGGACCAGCAGCGGCCCCTCGCCGAAGGTGACCGCCTCGCGCTGCGGCGGATTGAGATCGGCCAGCAGGCGCTCGACCTGATCGGCGCCCACCTCGATCGGCGCCCCGGCGGGAGCGCCGTTCACCTCTGCCGCGGCGTCCACCGCGGCGGTCTCGTCCTCGGTACGGGCCATGGGGCGAGGATATCCCTCGCCCCGGAGCGGTCAGCCCGGGCTCACTCGCCGCCGTCCTGCGCCCCGGCGCCGCCCTGGCCGCCCGCTGCGCCCTCGAAGCACCTGGCGAAGATCGCCTGCTCGGCCTCCGGATCGGGCGCCAGGACGAGGTCCTGAAGCTCCTCGTCGGAGAGCGGCTGGATCCGCTGCTGGAGGCACTCCGTCGCCTCCGGCGGGATCTCCTCGCCGCCGGTGACGAGGGAGTCCACGAACGCCTCCCGATCGAACTCGGCGAAGCCGGTCAGCTCGTCCAGCTTCCATTGGTCGCCCTCCTTGACCAGGGCGATCTCGAGCGTCTGGCCGCCGAGGAAGCTCCCGGTGACCGCGGCCTCGGCGGTCGCGGAGTCGCCGTCGACCTCGACGTTGTCGACCTCGATCTCCTCCGCGGGAGTGTCCTCGGCGGTCCTCTCGCAGGCCCTGGTCGCCTCGGCCCCCTCCGCCGGCGCGGCCGTCTGGTCGTTGAACCTCTGGGTCTGGTTCTCGGTGCACGCCTCCGGGTCGCCGCTGGTCGCCGCGAGCTCGATCGACTCGGTTATCTGCTCCTCGTCCTCGGAGCTGTCGTCGCCGCCGCAGGCGGCGAGCGTCAGGCCGGCGAGCAACGCAGCGGGCAAGGCGGACAGCATCGATCGGCGCATCCGAGGACCTCCCTGTGGCGGCACGCGAGTGGGCGGGCAGCCTATTGCTCGCCGCACCCGGCGTCAACGCCGGGGTCGAACCCCTAGCCGCCCGCCGAGCTCGGACCCTGCTTCGGTCGCAGCTCGGTTACGTCGGCCCCGGCGTCCTCCGGCTTCGCCTCGTCGCCGGCCGCCTCGGCCAGCTTCCGCTCGAGCACGACGATCCGCTCCGAGAGCGCCTTGATCGCCTCCTGGATCGGGTCGGGCAGGTGGATCCAGTCGGTGTCGGGGCCCTGGACCGCCCGGCCCTCCACCCTGACCGGATGCCCGGGGTTCCCGACCACCGTGGTCTGCTCCGGCACGTCCTCGATCACCACAGTGTTGGCGCCGACCTTGGCGTTGCGCCCAACCGTGACCGGGCCGAGCAGCTTCGCTCCGGAGCCGACCGTGACGTTGTCCTCGAGCGTCGGGTGGCGCTTGCCGCGGGCGAAGCCGGTGCCGCCGAGGGTGACCCCTTGATAGAGCGTCACCCGGTTGCCGATCTCGGCGGTCTCGCCGATCACCACGCCGGAGCCGTGGTCGATGAAGAAGTCGGAGCCGATCGAGGCGGCGGGATGGATCTCGACGCCCGTGATCGAGCGGCTCAGGTAGGCGATCGTGCGGGGCAGAAGCGGGAAGTTCGTCTCCCAGAGTGCGTGCGCGACACGGTGGGCGAGCAGGGCCTGCACCCCGGCCCAGCCGGTGAGGATCTCGAGGCTGCCGACGTTGCGCGCGGCCGGGTCGCGGTCGCGCGCGGCGGCGACGTCGGAGCCGACCTCCTTGAGGACGCGACTCAGCGTTCCGAGACCGAGCATGGGGACAAGCTACTCCGGCCCGAAGAAGGGCAGCGACATGTAGCGCTCACCGCTGTCGGGCACGATCACAACGACGCGCTTGCCGAGCATCTCCTCGCGCCCGGCGACCTGGAGGGCGGCGTGGATCGCCGCGCCGGCAGAGATCCCCACCAGCAGGCCCTCCCGCTGCGCGGTCATCCGGCAGGTGGCGAGCGCGTCCCCGTCGCTCACCCCGATGATCTCGTCGATCACCGCCCGGTCGAGCACCTCGGGGACGAAGCCGGCGCCGATCCCCTGGATCTTGTGCGGCCCCGGCGCGCCTCCGCTGAGCACGGGCGAGGCGGCCGGCTCCACCGCGATCACCTGGACCTCGGGGCGGCGCTCCTTCAGCACCTGGCCGACGCCGGTGATCGTGCCGCCGGTGCCCACCCCGGAGACGAAGGCGTCGACCTGGCCGTCGAGGTCGCTCCAGATCTCCTCGGCGGTGGTTCGCCGGTGGATCTCCGGGTTGGCCGGGTTCGAGAACTGCTGCGGGACGTAGGCGCCGTTCTCCTTGGCGAGGCGCTCGGCCAGCTCCACCGCCTCGTCCATGCCGCCGAGCGATGGCGTCTCGTGCACCTCGGCGCCGTAGGTGCGGAGCAGCGTCGAGCGCTCCCGGCTCATGCCCTCCGGCAGGGTGATGATCAGCCGGTAGCCGCGCGCCGCGCAGACGACGGCGAGGCCGATGCCGGTGTTGCCGCTGGTCGGCTCGACCACCACCGACTTCCCGCGCTCGATCAGCCCGTCGCGCTCGGCGGCGTCGATCATCGCCACCCCGATCCGGTCCTTGACCGAGCCGCCGGGATTGAAGTACTCGAGCTTGGCGACCAACTCGCCGCCTGCCTCTTCGGCGAGGCGCGGCAGTGTGACGAGGGGGGTGCCGCCGACGACGGCGGCGGTCTCGGCGCCGACCCGAAGCGTGGTGGTGGTCCCGTTCGCGGTTGCCACCGGCCCAAAGTACTAGAACCGGGTCAGCTTTCCGGGGATTAACCCTGCGGCGGGGCGCTCGGCCTCAGATGTGGTACATGCCGGCGGCCGACTCCTCGCGTTCGCGACGGGCGATGTCGGCGATCGTGGTCTCCCGGAAGGTCTTGCGGAGGGCCTCCACTCCCTCCTCCCAGATGCCGCCGGCCTCCTTGCCCTCCTCCCCGACCACGCCGTCGAGCGCCTGGACCACCTCGAGCACATTGACATCGTCCGCGGGGCGGGCCAGTGTGTAGCCGCCCTTGGCGCCGCGGTGGCTGGTGAGGATGCCGGCGCGGCGGAGCGTCGAGAAGAGCTGCTCGAGGAACTGGACGGGGATCCGGCGTCGCTCGGCCACCTGGCCGATCGGGACGGGCGTCGAGCCCGAGCGCGCGACCTCGGCCAGGGCCACCACCGCGTAACGTGACTTCGAGGTGACCGAGATCACGCCACCCCTTCTAACAGGTCGGGCGGCGGCGCCATGAGCGGGCTGGCCGCCCGGCAGCCGCTGCTGCGCCTCCTCGCCCCGCTCGGCCTGATGGGGGCGATCTTCTTCTTCTCGGCGCAGCCCTACGACGGCCACGAGATGGCCTGGTGGGAGATGGTCGGCCGCAACCTCGGCCACTTCGGCGGCTATGCCCTGCTCGCGGCGGCCTGGTGCTGGGCCCTCTGGGGGCGGGTCCGCAACGCGCTGGCCTGGGCCGCGATCCTGGCGCTCACCTACGCGGCCGTCGACGAGTACCACCAGACCTTCGTCGAGGGCCGGACGGGCACCTGGGAGGACGTGGTGCTCGACGGCCTCGGGATCGCCGCGGCGCTGCTGGCGATTCGCATCAGGGCCTCACGACGCCGCCGCGGCTCCGCGGAGCCGCACGCGGCCGAGGCCTAGATCCAGCCCTGGTCGGTCGCGATCAGTACGGCCTGCGCACGATCCAGGGCCCCGAGCTTGCCATACACGTTGTGCAGGTGGCTGCGGACGGTGCTCGCCGACAGCTCCAGCTCCTGGGCGATCTGCTTGTAGACCTTGCCCTCGGCGAGGCGACGGAGCACGTCGAGCTCGCGGGCTGAGAGCGGGCAGGGACCCGAGGCGCGCCGGCGGGCGCTCGTGCCCTGGGGCAGCTCGTAGAGCACCGCGCGGACGCCCTGCTCGTCGAGCCCGATCGCCGCGCCGGCCTGGCAGAGGCTCTCGGTGCTGACCGGGCAGTCCTCGAGGTGGGCGGCGACCATGTCGGCGGTCCTGATCACGGCCGCCGTCCCCTGCGCCTCGTTGGAGTGGTGGCGCTCGACCGCCTCGGCGACGCGCGCGTGGACGCCCCAGCGCCGGGTCAGTACCCCGCCCACCAGGGCGTGGTCGATGCCGAGCTCGCGGCGCTCGGCGGCGATCCGGTCGTCGGGAGTCCCGCCGCGCCGGTCGAACCGCTCCGCGTAGCCGGGATGCAGGCGGGCGAGAACCGGCCGCCCGATGTCGTGCAGCACCGCCGCCAGCGCCAGCTCGTCGCGCTCGCCGAAGCCGGTCATCTCGGCGATCCGGTCGGCGGCCCGCTGCACGCTGAGGGCGTGAAGCCGGAAGCGGTCGGGCTGCAGGGCGAGGCGTCCGTCGCCGTTGAAGAGGTCGTAGTTGGGGGCGGAGCGCAGGATCGCCTCGGCGGCGCTGGGCCCGAGCCGCTCGACCGCGTCGGGGACGCTG
>JBOGZI010000272.1:0-18331 GCA_050697275.1 Solirubrobacterales bacterium
CCCTTGAGGATCTCGCGCAGCAGCCACTCGCTGCTGCCGTAGGGGACCTCGATCAGCACGGCGCCATCGGTGAGCTCCTCGACCACGGTGTGATCCTCGCGGGCCCAACGCGCCCGCTCCGGAGAAACCCAGACCCTGGCGACGTCGGCGGCGGGCACCTGCTCGCCCGAGAGCCAGCTCCCCTCCAGGGCGGCGATCTCCTCGACCTCCGGCCTCGGCTCGAACCCCTCGCGGGTCACCTCCGCCTCCTTGATCCGGTCGAGCCGGAAGTGGCGGACGTCCTCGCGTCGGCGGTCGTAAGAGGCGACGTACCAGCCCTCGGGGCCGTTGGCGAGCCGGTAGGGCTCGATCTCCCGTTTGGTGAACTCGTCCTCGTTCTCCTTGTAGTAGTGGATCGCGAGCACCCGGCGCTTTTCGATCGCGTCGTTCACCTTGCGCGCCACGTCCGAGTCGTCGCCGGACGCCGGCGCGATCTCCAGTCCCTCCTCGGAGGGGTCGTGGCCGAGCGCGCGCACGATCTTCTTGCGGGCGCTGGCGAGGCCGGTCTGCGGCAGGTGGTCGCCGAACAGGTCGATTGCAGCGACCAGCGCCTTCGCCTCCAGCGGCAGCAGGCGCGCCGGGCGGGAGAAGTTGTCGCCGTAGGGCTCGGCGTCGACCTCGATCTCATCGCCCTGGAGCTCGGCGTAGAGCACGTAGGTGCCCCCGCCGAAGTTGACGACGTTGAGCAGGTCGATGTCGTCGCGCAGCTCGGCATCGGAGAGGTGCAGCCGCTCGGAGACCTCCGAGACCGCCACCCGGCCGTCGCCCTTGGCCGCCTCGATCAGCATGCCCGCGAGGGTGACCAGGCGGGCGAACCGCTCCGGGCGGATCGAGGACTCCGAGCGCCCGTTGGAGCGCCCCGACCGGGCCGCGGGCGGGGGCACGATCCGGGCCGAGTCGGCGAGCTCGAACTCACCGGAGTGCCGCTCGATCAGGAGCTCGAGGCGCTCGGCCACCTCGGCGGCGAGCTCGGGCGGCTCGAGCGCGCTCGCGTTCTGGCGCCAGTGCAGGATCCAGGCGACCATCTGCCGGCTCGAGGCGTACTCGGTCTCGAAGATCTGCCCCTTGCCGGGGGCGCCATCCGCGCTCCTGGCCGCGCGGATCTCGCCGTAGGCGCCGAAGTCGCGCTCCACCAGCCAGGCGATCCGCTCCCGCAGGAAGACCTTCGCGGTGCCCTCGATCTCCCCGAGCTGCCACTCGGCCCGGCGGGCGTAGTCGCGCCGCTCGAAGTCCTCGGGGGGAGCGAAGTCGTGCTCGGCCTTCGAGGCGTAGGAGACCTTGCCGCGGATCCGCGAGAGCCGGAAGACTCGGATCGCGTCGCGCTCGTGCGAGTAGCCGATCAGGTAGAACTGCCCGCCGCGATAGACGAGGTGGTAGGGGTCCACCTTGCGCTTCTCCTCGGAGTCCCGCTCGATCGTGTAGTAGGTGAACTCGACCGTCTTCCGCCGGGAGATGGCGGTTTCGATCTTGGATAGCCGCTGGGAGACCTCGGCGCCGTCCGCCTTGGCGGTCATCCGAACCTCGACCGTGGCCTCACTCGGCGACGTGAGCGGGCTGGGCCGCCCCCAGGAGACCTGCTGCAGCGCCAGCCGCAGAGGCTCCGCGTAGGCGAACTCGCCGTCGAGCAGGTGCAGGGCGGTCTGCAGCGCCGCCAGCTCCTCGTCGGAGAAGCGGATCTCGGGCAGGTAGTAGTTCTCGGGCGGCAGCGCGTAGAGCTCCGACTCGTAGCCCTGGAGGCTCTCGCCGGGCTTCTCCACCTGGAGGGTGATGCCGAGGCTCTCCAGCTCGGCGCGGTCGGCGTAGAAGCGCCGCGCGAAGGCGTCGTCGTTCATGTCGCTGTATCCCTCCACCTCGCGCTTGATCTCCAGCGCGGAGGTCGGCCTGCCCTGGGCCATCAGGAAGGAGATCAGCGAGAGCTGGCGGATCAGCTTCTCGGTGTCCTTGGCCACGCGAGCAGCATAGACGCGCTCTTCCGCAGCTCTACGGGCGCCCTTGACGGTTCCTAAAAATCATCTGCGCAATTTGCGCATCCGTAAGCCCACGGACCCACAGCTTGCGGAGGGCGGCGTCGACCCATAGTCTTCCGCCCACAGCGCCGAAAAGGCGCCACACGGAGCCGAAAGGGGAAGGGGAATGGAATCGAAGACAATCGATCCGGCTGAGTTCCGGGGCACGCAGCGAGATCAGTGGAACACGGCGGCGACCGGCTGGCGCAAGTGGTCGGAGCTGATCGACACGGCGGCTGGACCCGTCAGCGAGCGCCTGGTCGAGCTGGCGGGCGTCAAGGCCGGTAGCCGGGTTCTCGACGTGGCCGCGGGCTACGGGGAGCCCTCTCTGAGCGCCGCCAAGGAGGCGGGGCCCGAGGGCAAGGTTGTCGCCACCGACATCTCGGCGGAGATGCTCGCCTATGGCCGCGAGCGAGCCGCCGAGACCGGGCTGGAGAACATCGACTTCGTCGAGTCCGACGCGATCTCGCTGGAGTTCCCTGAGAAGAGCTTCGATGCGGCGCTCTCACGGTGGGGGATCATCTTCGAGCCCGACGGCGAGGCGGCCGCCGGGCGGGTTCGCGGCTTTCTCGAGTCCGGCGCGCGGATGGCGATCAGCTCCTGGGGGCCGCCCGACCAGGTGCCGATGCTCGGCATCCCGATGGTGACCGCGATGAAGCGCCTGGACGTGCCGCCGCCGCCTCCCGGGACCCCGGGACCGCTGTCCCGGCCGACCCCGGAGACCCTGGGCGGACTGCTCGACGGCGGCGGTTTCTCCGACGTCGAGGTGGAGGAGACCATGTTGACGATGGAGTGGTCCTCGGCCGAGGAGTTCACGACCTTCATCAAGGAGATCGCGCCGCCGGTCACGGCGCTGCTCGAGCCGCACCCGAAGGAGGTGCAGGAGGCGACCTGGGCCGCGATCTCGGAGGCGGCCGGGCAGCGGGCCGACAAGGACGGGTCGCTGAAGCTCGAGAACTTGGCGCTGCTGGCCGTGGGAACGGCCTAGCGGGCAGCTCAGCGCGGTTTGGCCTCGAGAGCTTCGGCCAGCCGCGTGCGGGAGGAGATTCCGAGCTTCCGATAGACGTGGCCGAGATGCGTCTCCACGGTCTTCTTGGTCAGGAAGAGCTGCTGGGCCACCTCGCGGTTGGTGAGCCCCTGCGCTGCCAGGTCGGCGACTCGTCGTTCACTCGGCGTCAGGGACTCTGCTCCCGTCAGCACGAGCGATCTCGGGCGTGCCCCCGAGGCCCGCAGCTCGACGTGAGCCCGCTCGGCGAGCACCAGGGCGGCACCCCGCTGGGCGATGTCCACGCCGCGGCGAAGCGGATCCCGTGACTCCCTGCGGTGCTTCGCGCGCCGCAACGCCGCGCCCAGCTCGACCAGTGTTCGCGCGTGCTCGAGTCTCGCCGGCGACGAGGCGAGCACCCGCTCGGAGTCGCGCAACAGATCGATTCCCTCGGCCCCGCCCGCCGCAAGGCCCTGGGCGCGGAGCGCGGCCCCGAGCGGGCCGGGAGCGCCGAACTCCCGGGCGCGCTCCGCGTCCTCGGCGGCGAGCCGCCTCGCTTCCTCGGTCTCGTCCTTGCCGAGCAGGATCGCCACCGCCGCCGGCCGCCAGGGGGCGATCGCCGAATGGCGGGCGTTGACGGTCTCCGCGAGGCGACCCGCCAGCAGGAGCTGATCCAGGGCTTCGTCGCTTCGTCCCTGCGCGCTCCAGACCGCGGCCCGGGCGATCAGGTAGACGCCGTAGGAGACGTTGACGGCCCAGCGTTCCTCGCCGCCCGGCAGCTCCAGCGCGGCTTCGGCTCGCTCGGGCTGGCCGCGCTCGAGCAGTGCGAAGACGAGCTGCGCGTGAGCCATCGGCAGGGTCGCGCCCCATCCCCAGCGCCCGGCGTCGACCGCACCCTCCGCGTCCGCGAGCGCGTCCAGCACCCGTGCGGCCTGGAAGCGAGCCATCGAGCGTACGTGCATCGCCGCCCCCTGCTCGAGCATCGACCCCCCCCGGCGGGCCGCCTCCAGCGCGACAGAGCCCGCGCGGTCGGCGGCCTCGACGTCCCCCGCCAGCAGCATCCCGAAGGAGGCGAGCGCGAAGGCGCTCGCGTCGAAGGGGTTGTCCACCGGCCGCCCCGGCGCCAGCGCGCGCTCGGCGAGCTCGTGCAGCGTCTCGGCCGAGGCTCCGGTGAAGGCGAGGGCGACCGAGGCGCTGGCCAGGATCGCCCGCCCGGGGCCACTCTCGTCAAGGTCCGGCGGAGCGAGGGATGCCTGGACGTGACGGGCTGTCGCCCGGGCGTCGGTCAGGTCGACGTAGGTGCTCGACATGGCGAGCACGGCGTCGAGCTTGGTCGCCAGGGCCGGGTCGGCGTCGCCGAGCTCACACCGGCCGCGCTCCGCGGCTTGTGCCGCGTGCGGATAGCGCCCCCCGTGGGAGAGCACCCAGGCGAGATCGAAGAGGGCCTGGGCGCGCACCGCGGGCGTCTCGATCAGGTCGACTCCCTCGGCCAGCGTCTCTGGGCCGGTGGCCTCGCCGGACTCCGCCTCCGCCAGCCCGGCCACGGCGAGCAGCTCCCCCCGCTCGGCAGGCGGGGGGGCCTCCTCGAGCGCTCGCCGCAGGTAGCGGGCCGCCGTCTCGGGAGCGCCCCGGCCCCGAGCACGGGTCGCCGCCTCGCGCAGCGCGTCACGCGCCCACTCGTCGCTGCCGCTCGCGGCCGCCAGCAGTTGCCCCGCCACTTGCTCGGGCGCCCATCCATCCTCCGTCAGCAACCGGGCCGCCTCGCGGTGCAGGGCCGCCACCCGCGCGCTCGGCGCGTCCGCGTAGACCACCTCTCGGACTAGCGGATGGGCGAAGGCGAGCGGCTCGCCGCGGGCGAGGATGTCCGCTCTTGCCAGCTCGTCCGTCGCCTCCCCCGCCCGAGAGGGGTCGAGGCCGGCGAGCGCGGCGGCGCTCCGCAGCGTGATCCCGTCGCCGCCGACGGCGACCGCCACGGCAAGCGAGCGGCAGGCCTCCGGCATCCCGCCCAATCGGGAGAGGATCGATCGCGATACCCGGATCGGGCCGAGGGTCGTAAGGCGCTCGGCCCCCGCCTCGGTGGGGGAGAGCCCCTCCGAGCTCGCCGCCTCGAGCAGCTCCCCGAGGTAGAAGGGGTTGCCGGCCGTCACCTGCTCGCAGGCGTCGCAGAAGGCGTCGTCTGCGCCCGGTTGGCTGCGCCGCACCAGCTCGGCGGCCGCCGCCGGTGACAGCGCGCCCGGTTGCAGCACCAGGGCGCCCGGATGGTTCCGCAGGGCGGCCATGGACTTGTCTTGCGCCCCCGGTTCCCCCGTTCGAACGGCGAGGACCAGGGCGGCCGGGAGCTCCGCGATCCGCTGGGCGAGGTAGTGAAGAAAGCGAAGTGAGGGGCCGTCCGACCATTGAGCGTCGTCGAGCGCGACCAGCAGCGGCCGCTCCTCGGCGAGGCCGGCGGTCAGCCAGTAGAGGCCGTGCACGAGCCCGAACATCGAGCGGTCGGGCGCCGCCGGCTCCACGGGATCCGCGGGGTCGAACAGGGTCGCCGCTCGCTGGGCGGCCCCGGAGAGAAGCTCGCTGCGCTCCCGCTCCGAGCGGGCGCCGACAGCGGGCCCGAAGAGCTGGACGGCCACACCGAAGGAGAAGTCCTGCTCCAGGCTGGAGCCCCGGGCGGCGAGAACCCCGATGTCCTCTCCGCCCGCGTGCTCGGCGCTCCAGGCGAGCAGGCTCGACTTGCCGATTCCGGCCGGGCCCTCGAGCAGGACCAGACCTCCCGTGCCCGCCCTGGCGCGGGAGACCATGGTCGCGAGTGCCTCTTGCTCTGACTGGCGCTCGAGCAGCGGTGCCGGAGCGGACCCGACCTCCATGGCGATCATCCTCTCATCGCGGCTGCGGCGAATGTTAGGGGTGGGGTCCCGATGCGAAGCGCGGCCCGCTCCTCCACAGTTGCCGCATGCGAACGCACGGTTCCGAGCTGACCCCACCCGGGTCACCGCTGACGGTGGTCCTCGAGCTGGCCCCGAATCGAAAGCCGGTCGAGGGCTCCGCCCGCTCCGGGCAGGGGGAGCCGCTGGCGTTCATCGGCTGGATGGAGCTGGTGGCGGCGCTCGAATCGATGCTGGAAGAGGCGTCCCCGCCGCTGAGCGGAAGCCCGGACCCGATCGGGGAGGAGAGGGAGGCTCTCTCGTGAGCCGGCGGGCGCGCAGCGGAGGCCGGGGGCATCTGTGGGTGCGCGGCAACGTCCTCGGCCTGGTGGCGATCTTCATCGCCCTGAACGGCACCGCGGTCGCGGTCCAGGTCGCCGACCGCACGGCCGCCAACGGCGAGGCGAAGGCGAAGGCTGCCAAGAAGAAGAAGAAGGCAAGACGGGGGCCCGCCGGCCCCCAGGGCCCCGCCGGCCCGCAGGGCCTCACCGGTGCCCCGGGTGTCCAGGGACCGCAGGGCCCGCCCGGCCCCGCAACCGGACCGGCCGGCGGCGCCCTCGCCGGCAACTATCCCAACCCGACCCTGGATGTGAGCGGCGGCCCCTGCCCGAACGGGCAGGCGCTCACCGACGTCTCGGCCGCGGCGGCGCTCACCTGCGCCCCCGGCGTCTACAGCGACGCCGACCGCAACGTCGCCGCGACCCCGAACCCGTTCGGCGACTTGACCACCGGCGGCGACAATACGGCGGTCGGGTCGAGCGCCATGGACAACATCACCAGCGGTCAGGACAACCTGGCGCTCGGGCAGGCCGCGCTCGGAAGCAATAGCGTCGGCAACTTCAACTCGGCGGTTGGCGCCACCGCGCTGGTCTCCAACACCACCGGCATCAACAACACGGCGGTCGGGCACCAGGCGATGTTCTTCAACCAAAGCGGGAGCGGCAACATCGCCCTCGGCCGGGACGCCGGCCTGAGCCTCACAGGCTCGGGCAACATCGCCATCGGCCACGTCGGTGCCGGTGGGGAATCGAGCACCACCCGGATCGGCACCAGCCAGAACCGCGCCTTCATCGCCGGGATCCGCGGGGTTACCACGGACAACGCAAACGCGCTCAACGTGATGATCGACTCCGCCGGGCAGCTCGGCACGGTCTCGTCCTCGCGGCGCGTGAAGCGCGACATCCATCCCTTGGACCGGCTCGATCCGCTGATGAAGTTGCGGCCGGTGAGCTTCCGGTATCGCTCCGGGCCCCCCGAGCTCCACTATGGGCTGCTCGCTGAGCAGGTGGCGAAGGTGCTCCCGGAGCTCGCCGTCTACGGCTCCGACGGGCTGCCGGAGACCGTCCAGTACCAGGAGCTGCCGGTCTTGCTGCTGGCCGAGCTGCAGCGCCAGCGGCGGGTGAATCGCGCCCAGTCCGGGCGGATCGGCGAGCTGGCCGCGCGGGTGAAGCGGCTGGCGGCGGGGCGAGGCCGCTAGGCGGCGCGGACCGAGGCGGGCGAGGCGGCTAGGCGGCGCGCTTCGCGAAGAAGGCCGCGGCGTCGATGCCGCGGTCGAAGCGCGACCAGCTCTCCCCCTCGGCGAGCTCGCGCTCGAGGCGGTCGAAGCTGCCCAGCTTGCCGCCGAGGTTGTCCAGCATGTGCACCAGGGTGGCCTCGCGGGTGCAGGGGACGACCGGCGAGCCGTGCTCGAGCGAGCCGTGGTGGGAGAGGATGATGTGCAGGATCGCCTGGGCGAGGCCCAGGTCGAAGCCGTCGATTTCCTCGATCTGGCGCCGCACCATGTAATAGCCGAGCGGGATCTCGGCCTGGAGGCGGCCGGCGTCGGTGAGCTCGATCGCCAGCGGGTCGTCGTTGTAGGCCTCGGTCTTGCCGATGTCGTGCAGCAGCGCGCCGGTGACGGCGATGTCGCGGTCGATCCCGCCGAACAGAGCGGCGGCCGCGCTCACCCCCTGCGCCACCGAGACGGTGTGCTCCAGCAGGCCGCCGACGTAGGCCTGGTGGTAGTGCTTGGCGGCGGGCGCGTCGCGGAAGCGCCGCCAGCGATCGCTTTCCGGCGAGAAGAAGCGGTCGAGCAGCGCCCGCAGCGATGGCTCCTGAATGGTCTCGAGCAGGTCCCGCAGCTCCTCCTCGAGCGTCCCGATCGGCTTCGGGGGCCCCTCGACGAGCTCGTCGCGCTCGTACTCGTGGGGCTGGGCGGGGCGGACCGAGCCCAGCTTGATCTGCTTGCCGAACTGGGGGTGGACCGAGAAGCGGCCCGCGACCACCACGATCGCGCCCGGCGCGCAGGAGTCGAAGCACTCCGCCACGTCCTCCCAGGCGATCGCCGGCACCGTGCCACTGCGATCCCCGAGCACCACGCGCAGGAAGTCCTCGCCGTTGCGCTTCTGGCGCAGCTCGCGCTCGCGCACCACGAACACGGCCGAGATCGCCTCCCCGTCAGCGAGCTCGCTCAGGTTGCGCTGCTCCGCGCCCCCGGCTCCGTTTCCGTTCTCGAACAGCGTCTCCGCCATCAGGCCTTTGACGGTAGAGGCGCGGGCGGACAGGACTCTCCGGCTGTGTTCACATCCGGTGAGTCGCGCGGGGCCCCGTGATCTGACCCCGGACGCGATAATCCGGCCGATGGGGAGGTGCCTGCTTCGCGATCGCGATTTCCGCCTGGTCGCCGGGCGCGCCGGCCTGCTGGCCGTCGAGCCGGAGCGAAGCTGATGGCGGAGCCCCGCAAGGGCAAGGGCGTCGAGGCCGAGCGCGAGCCCAACTTCCTCTTCGCGCCGCTGGAGCGCCGCTTCCTGCCCTGGCTGGCCGGGAAGCTGCCGCGCCGGGTGCTCCCCGACGACATGACCGCGATCGGGGTGCTCGCCGCCCTCGGCGTCTGCGCCGCCTACCAGCTCTCCAACGACGGCAACGGCTGGCTCTGGGCGGCGAGCGGGCTGCTGGTCCTGCAGTGGCTGGGCGACAGCCTCGACGGCACCCTCGCCCGGGTCCGCAAGATCCAGCGGCCCAAGTACGGCTACTACCTCGATCACATCGTCGACGCGATCGCCACCGCGGCGATCGGCCTCGGCCTCGGCCTGTCGCCCTTCATGCTGCTCTCGATCGGCGCCCTGATCGTGGTCGGCTACCTGATCCTCTCGATCAACGTCTACCTGGAGAGCATGGCCTTCGGCCGCTTCCGGCTCGGCTACGGCTACCTCGGGCCGACCGATATCCGCGCCGTCCTGATCCTGCTCAACACCGCCCTGGCGCTCGAGCTCGGCCTCGACTTCACCATCCTCGAGCTGAAGATGACCGTGTTCGACGTGATCGGGCTGGCGATCGTGGCGGTGATGCTGGCCCTGCTCGCGGCGCGCGTCTTCGGCAACCTGCGCGAGCTGGCGAAGCAGGAGCCCGCGGCGCCCCGCCGCTGAGCCCGAGGCCGATCGCCGGAATCGCGGCCGGGGGACGTTCTGTTAGCGTCCAGGCCGCCAGGATGGCGGCTTCGACACCCGGGAATCGGGGATATGCGCTGAACAAGGGGACTCGGTGCCTCCTAGTGGCGGTCTGCGCCCTCGTCACCTGGGGGATGGCGGCCGCTCCGGCCTTTGCCGCCAAGGACCGGGCGATCATCGCCCGCAACATCCTCCCCTCCGGTCAGTACCAGCTGGCGGGGCCGGGTGCCGCCGACCAGGCCCAGCTCTACAACGGGCTCACGCCCCTGTTCGACCGCATCGGCAACTCGGACCTGTTCACCTACTTCAAGTCCGAGAGGCTCGAGATCGAGGACGGGCCGACCACCAGCGAGTCGGTTCCCTTCGGCGGCGTCACCATCCTTCGCGACCGCTTCAACGTCCCCCACATCTATTCGCAGACCCGCCGAGGCGGGATCCAGGCCGCCGGCTGGGTCCTGGCCCAGGATCGCGGGCTGCTGCTCGAGCAGGCCCGCTACAACGCCAGGGTCGCCGCAATCGACGCGCCCGGGCTGAGCGCGATCGAGCTGGTCTCCACTCTGCAGAACTTCCGGCCCAGCGCCCAGACCGAGTCCTTCCTCGCCCAGCAGACCAAGGTGCTGCAGCGCCACGGCAAGGAGGGTCGGGCGCTGCTGAGGGACATCGACGCCTTCCTCGAGGGGATCAACGCTCAGCTCGCCGCGACCCAGTCGCCGAGCGCCGCCTGGACCCGCAACGACGTCTACGCGGTCAACGCGCTCAAGGGCCAGTTCCTCGGTCAGGGCGGGGGCGACGAGGCGAGGCGCTCGGAGTTCCTCAACGGGCTCCAGAAGCAGCTCGGCGCTCGAGGCGGATTCGCCGCCTATAACGACCTGCGTCAGTTCAAGAACCCGAAGAGCGTCACCACCGTGGAGGGGAAGTTCCCCTACGGAGCGATCCCGCGCAGCCACCCCGGCAGCGTCGTGCTCGACCACAAGAGCTTCCAGGAGACGCCGGCGGTGCCACCCACCTTGGCGAACAGGCTCAGCTCGGAGCCGCCCAACGCCAGCAACGTGCTGATGGTCGCGGGCGACCGCTCGACCACCGGCCACCCGATCATGGTCGGCGGCCCCCAGATCAGCTACTTCATGCCGGGCCTCGTCTACGAGATGGACATGCACGCCCCCAAGCTCAACTGGCGCGGCGCGACCTCGGCGCCGTTCCCGGGCTACCTGCTGATCGGCCGCACTGACCGCTTCGCCACCACCCTGACCTCGGCGGGCGCCGACATCATCGACCAGTACGCCGAGACCCTCTGCGGGGACGGCTCCACGATGTACCGCTACAAGGGCAAGTGCCGCTCGATGGGGCGCTTCGACGCGGGCACGCTGAACGGCCAGCCGGTCAGCTTCCTCACCACCGTTCACGGTCCCGTGGCCGGATACGCGACGGTCGGCGGGCGCAGGGTCGCGATCTCCTCGAAGCGCTCGAGCAGGGGCAGGGACGTGGTCGACCAGCTCTTCTTCCGCCGCGTCTCCAGCGGCCAGGTGAAGAGCCCGGAGGACTTCCTCGAGGCCGCCTCGCTCACCCCGCAGACCTTCAACTCCTTCTATCTGGACAACCAGCACTTCGCCGAGTTCACCAGCGGCCGCCTGCCGATCCGCAACCCGAAGGTCGACCCGGGGCTGCCGACCAAGGGGACCGGCAAGTACGAGTGGATGGGGTTCCTGGCGCCGGAGGAGCACCCCCAGGGCGTCGACAACAGGCGCGGCTTCATGACCAACTGGAACAACGGCGCGGCGCGCGGCTTCGGCGCCGCCGATGACTCCTGGGGCAGGAACGGCTCGGTGGGCCGCAACAACCTGCTCAACTTCAACCTGAAGCGGCTCGGGAGGAACGGCAAGTGGTCGCCCGCCTCGGTGACCGCGGCGATGAACGCGGCCGCGACCCAGGACGTGCGGGCGATCGTCATGGTTCCGCTGCTCGCCAGGCTGCTGCAGGGCACCCCCGCTCCCTCCGCCCAGGCCCAGCAGATGCTCGACCTGCTCGAGGACTGGCGGGCCGCCGGGGGGAACCGCCTCGACCTGTCCGGCGACGGCAAGATCGACCATCCCGGCGCGGCGATCATGGACGGCGCCTACCCCCTGATCGTCGGCAACGCGCTGGCCAAGATCGCGCCGCTGCAACCCGAGCTCGACTCACTCTTCAGCCGCTTCGATGCGCCTCCGGACGGACAGTTCTCGGGCTGGTACCAGTACTTCGACCGCGACATCCGGGCGCTGCTCGCCAAGCGGCGTCTCCCGGATCAGTTCAGGCTCGCCTACTGCGGCAACGGCAGCCTCGGGGCCTGCCGGCAGTCGATCTGGGCGGCGATCCAGGCGGCCGCCGAGCAGCTGGCCACCGAGCAGGGCACCCCGATCCCGTCTCTCTGGCGGGCGGACGCCACCGCCGAGGAGATCAAGTTCACCCCGCTTCCCTTGATCACGATGCGCTACACGAACCGCCCCAGCGGCATCCAGCAGGTGATCTCCTTCGGCGGCAAGCCCAAGAAGGAGAAGAAGCGGGGCAAGGGGAAGACGCGCGGGAAGTAGGGCGCCCGGCATCGAACCGGCGAGAGAAGAACCCAGCTTTGTAAGTATGCGCGCATGCTTGCGGGGACGAGGAGGCAAGCGCGGGCGTCGGGGCTCGCCGTCGTTGCCATGCTGCTGGCCCTCGCCGCGATTCTGCTGATCCCGCTCGTTGGCGCCACGAGCGCGGATGGCGTCCCCCGGCTCGGCAAGAAGGCTCCGCCCGCGCACGGGTTCAAGGGCTACCGCGTCGGCATCGCCGAACGCTCGATCAACCCCGATCCCGACGGCACCTTCGCCGGCCAACCCGTCTACCTGGGCGGCTACGGGATCGGCGGCGGCAGTCCCGTCTTCGAGGGCCGCCCTGCGACGGGCATCCTCGGCGTCGGACCGAGCGTGCGCGCCTTCGCCGTGGCCGACCGCACCGGAAGCGCGTTCGCGATCGCCGACGTCGAGACCCAGGGATGGTTCGTCGCCACCAAGGACGGGCCCTACGGCCTGCTCGACATGCGCAAGGCCGTTGAGGAGCGAACCGGCGGCAGGCTCGACGCCGAGCGGGTCGTGGTCCAGACCGACCACAGCCACGCCGGAGCCGACACGATCGGCGTCTGGGGCGGGGTGCCGGTCGAGTACCGCCGCTTCATCGTCGAGCAGACCGTCGACGCGATCGTCGAGGCCTACGAGACGATGCGCCCCGGCAGGCTCTTCTACGGCACGGCGCCCGGGGCCGACCTGCTCTCGAACCAATTCGACTACGACGAGGCGAACGGCAACGACGTGCTCGACTCCGACGTCCGCGTGCTGCAGGCACGCGATGACGAGGGGGAGCCGGTGGCGACGCTGCTCAACTTCTCGGCCCATGCCACGGTGCTCGGCTCGGGCAACACGAAGATCTCCGGCGACTGGGTCCAGGCGGCCAACCCGCTGCTCGAGCAGCGCTTCGGCGGCGAGGCGATGACGGTGGTCGGGACGCTCGGGCGCACCCAGCCTGGCGACCGCGGCTGCAGCGACCCGGGCGCGACCGGCGAGGACGCGCAGAACCTCTGCAGGCTGCACGACTACGCCGCCCGGGTGGTGGACCGCGCGGCCGACGCCGTCGCCGCGGCCGAGCCCATCGCGGGCGACATCGTCGATGCCCGCTCCTACCTGATCGAGGATGTCTCCTCCAACGCGCTCATCCTCGGCCTCGCCTACGGGGGCGAGCCGATCGGGGTGCCGATCAACCGGGCGCTCACGCCGCCCTGGCTGACCGGCAACGTGCTCGGCACCGTCACCGCCAGCGCCCGGATCGGCGACGTCCTGCTCTCCTCCGGCCCGGGCGAGATGTACCCGCAGATCCCGCTCAAGGCCGCGGAGATCGTGCCGGCGCGCGGCTACATGACCGCGGGCCTAGCCAACGACCAGCTGGGATACCTGATCGCTCCGTTCGAGGCCTACCCGGAGCCGATCCGCCGCTCCTTCTTCAACCAGGAGGGGGACGAGGTGAGCCCGATCGACAACGACAACTACTTCTTCAACGTCTCCCACACCATGGGCGAGCGGGTGACGTGCTCCCTGCTCCGCGGGGCCGGCGAGGTTCTCGGCAGAGGCCTGGAGTACCGCAGCCGCTACGACCGCTGCGCGGCGTTCGCCAACGACCTGCTCTTCGAGCACGGGGCCGACACGGGCTTCTGATCGCGAGGGTTCCGCCTTCGCCCGCGTCTCCCCGTCGTGCCGGCCCTGCTAGTGGCGAGGGCCAGAATCGAACTGGCGACACCACGATTTTCAGTCGTGTGCTCTACCAACTGAGCTACCTCGCCCGCAGGAGCAAAGGCTAGCGTCAGCAGCCCCGCCTCCGCAGGCGCTTGCGGAGCTTCCGCTTCTGCTTCTTGGACTTCGCCTTCTGCTTCTTGGACTTCGCCTTCTTGAGCTTGGACTTCGCCTTCTTCAGCTTGGCCCGCAGCTTGGTGCAGCGATTCGAGGCCGTGGCCGGGGTCGCGAGCGCGGCCGGGGTCGGGGCCGTCGCCGGGGTCGGGCCCCCCGTCGTCGGCGCCGGGGCATTCGCCTCTCCGGCCGGCCAGACGCCGTTGGTCAGACGGACGTTGTAGAAGCCGCTGAGGCCGTCCGAGTACCAGATCTCCCTGCGCTTCGGGACGAAGGAGGGACTTGACATCGCCCAGTTGCTGGGCGACGGGATCACTCCCGCCGGCGGCACGATGCGGGGATCGACGGGCGCGTTGAAGTAGGCGATCTCTCGAGGGTTGTGGGGGTCGCGGATGTCGAACACCCGCAGCCCCGAGAGGATCATGCTGCAGGCGACGATCTCCGGATCGACGCGGGTCGGCACGTTGCAGTAGTGGCCGGCGTAGCCCTGGACAGGGTTCTGGGCGCCGTTGTCGTTCGCCTGGGCGGCGAAGTTCTCCGGCTGGTGGACCGCGAGTCGCAGGTTCGAGATCACCTGCGGCTGGGTCTCGTCGCCGATGTCGATGATGCGGCCGGCGCCGACCTCTGACTGGGCCCCGAACTCATCGATCTCGACCAGGTAGGGATGGCCGTCGCGCGTGAACGGGATCGCGTTCTGGGGAATGCTCATTGAGGCCCACTGCAGGCGCGAGACCTCGCGCACTGTCGGGTTGAGGACCCGGTTCTGCACCCCGGTGGTGTCGAGGATGATCAGCCCCGAGTTGATGCCGGCGACGTAGGCCCGGTTGCCGTCGTTGCTGATCGACAGGCCGTGCGAGTCGTAGTTTCCGAGCCAGAGCGGCACGGGCACCGAGGGATTGCTGATGTCGAGCGCGACGATCGTCTGGCCCGCGGGCGACGCCGAGTAGAAGGTCTTCCCGTCCGGCGCGAGGCCGCTCTCGTGGCCGAGGACGCCGAGCGGGGTTGAGGACTTCAGCACCGGGTTGCGGCAGTCCTGGGAGATGTCGTAGACGTCGACGATGCCGACGTTGGTCAGCAGGTTGCCCGCCACCGCCACCATCACGCCCCGCTGCTGGCTAAGCACGAGCGACTCGTGCGGGGTGTTCATCGCCGGGGTCAGCAGCCGCGCCGTCAGGCTGGGATCTCGGGGATCCGACATGTCGAGCACGTTGACGCCGCCCTCCGCATCGAGAGCGTTGGTCGGCCACATCAGGGTGGTGTCGTAGTAGGCACACTCGCGGCCGCTCGGGTCGACGTAGCGCTCGACCTTGAACCCCGCCACCGTGCCGATCGCGTTGGGTATGCGGTACTGCCCGACCAGCTCGGCGTTGCACCTCGAGCCGTCCGCCGCCTCCCCGCTGGCGTGGTCCTGCGGGCTGACGCGCCCCTGGATGCCGGTCTCGGGATCGGCGCCGGGCCCGCAGACGGCCCGCGGCGTCGGTAGCAGCGGCGGCTCTGCCGCCCGCGGCGCACCCTGCACCGGAGCCTGCGCCTCGGCCTCTCCGCCCGAGATCAGCGCCTCGGGCTCGCCGGGATCCTCGTGCGCGGGGGCGCGGTCGGCGGCCGCCAGGGCAAGGCAGAGGGCCGCAAGGGCGGTGAGGGCTGTGCCGCACAACCGCCGGCGGATCGCGCTTTCACTCCCCAAGCCGAGCACGACGAAGGCAGTCTAGGACGGGCCGTAAGGGCGCGCGCCGCTACCACCGGAGCCCCGGGCGCCGTCAGTCGAGCGTGTCGTCGGCGGCCGCGGTGCGCTCGGGCGAGCTCTCCTCGGTGACCGCCGAGGAGAGCGCCGCCTTGACCGCGTCTGCCGCGGTCTCCGCCTCGGCGATGCCGAGGTCGGTGCCGGCGCGGTTCCGCAGCGGCCAGCTCTGGAGCGAGACCACCGGCTTGCCGAGCTTGCGGGCGAAGGCGATCTCCGAGAGCGTTCCCCACTCGCCACCCACCGCGATCACCGCGTCGCCGGAGGCGAGCACGGCCAGGTTTCGGGCGTGGCCGATGCCGGTCGCGACCGCGAAGGTGACGTGCCGGTTGGCGTCCGCGGTCTCCAGCGTCGGCAGCACCCCGAGCACGGTCCCGCCGGCGCCGGCCGCGCCGCGCGAGGCCGCCTCCATCACCCCCGTCAGGCCGCCGCAGACCAGGGTCGCCCCCGCCTCGGCGATCCGGCGGCCGACCTGCTCGGCGTCGCGGAGCAGCTCCGTCTCCCCCTCGGAGGAGCCGATCACCGAGATCTGCACGGGGCGGCTCACGAGGCCCTGCGTCCCTTCGCGGGGGTCCCGCCGGCATGGTCCCCCTTCGCCGCCCCCGCGCGCAGCATCCGGCCCATCAGCTCCAGCGCCCCGCCCTTGTGCAGGTGCTCGTTCAGGTTGCCGCACTTGGGGCTCTGCACGCAGGAGGGGCAGCCGTCATCGCAGGGGCACTCGCGGATGAGCCGGTCCGCGTCGGCGACCAGCCGCTCGAACACCTCGTAGCCCCGCCGGGTGATCCCGACGCCGCCCGGGTGCCCGTCGTAGATGAAGATGGTCGGCGAGCCGGTCTGGTGGTGGACGTTGGTGGAGAGCCCGCCGATGTCCCAGCGGTCGCACATCGCGATCAGCGGCAGCACCGCGATCTGGCCGTGCTCGGAGGCGTGCAGGGCGCCGAGCAGGACCTCCTGCGGCAGCGCCGCCGCCATCCGGTCGCCGATCACGTACCAGAGCGCCTGGGTGACGAAGTCCTGCTCGGGGAGGTCGAGCGAGATGATGTCGAGCACCTCGTTGTCGCCGAGGTGCTTGCGCTGGTAGGCGATCACCTGCTCGGAGACGGAGACCGCGCCGAAGTTGAGCTCCACCCCGAGGGCGCGGCGCTGGGTGCGCACCTTCTCGACGTAGACCTCGGTCTCCCTCTTCACCTGCGTGTAGTAGTCGCCCTGGAAGGGCCGCACCATCGCCCGCCTGGAGGCGAGGTCCAGCTCGGCGACCTCGTAGGAGCTGCCGAGGTGCAGGTAGATCGCACCCGGGTGGACGGTGTCGAACGCCCGCTCCGCCTCGACGTGCCCCAGCATCTCGCCTGAGCCCGAGTCGACCACCGCGACGCTGTCGGCCGAGGCCGAGCGCAGCGAGATGCGGCCGGCGACGAAGTCCCCGGTGCGGGTCAGGTAACGCTCGCCTCGGCCGCGGCGCAGCTCGCCCATCGAGACCAGCCGCTCCGCCGCCTCCCGCCAGCCCTCGCCCAGCACCTCGTCGTCTTCGGGGCCGAGCGGGGCCTCGTAGGCCGCCGCGAGCAGGTGCTGCATCTGGATCTGCTCGGAGCGGTGATCGAGGATCGCCGCCTCCACCGGGCGCTCCAGGAACTCGTCGGGATGGCGGCAGAAGAACTGGTCGAGCGCGTCCTGGCCGGCGACGTAGACCGCCAGCCCCCGGCGGCGGCGCCCGGCGCGGCCCCACATCTGGCGCAGGCTGGCGACGGTGCCTGGGAAGTTGACGCAGATCGCCGCGTCCAGCTCGCCGACGTCGATTCCCAGCTCGAGGGCGTTGGTGGCGGCGACCGCGAGCAGCTCGCCCGAGGCGAGCTGGGACTCGATCTCCCGGCGCTGCTGCGGGGTGTAGCCGGCGCGGTAGGGAGCGATCCGGTCGGCCAGGTCGCCCCTGCCGTCCTCCGCCAGCTTCATCGAGGCGAAGCGGTTGATCAGCTCGATCCCGCGGCGGCTTCGCATGAAGCAGATCGTGCGCACGCCGCGGGAGATGAGCTCGCAGAGCAGGTCGGCGGTCTCGGAGACGGGGGAGCGGCGGGTCTGGGTGTGCTCGTCGATCACCGGCGGATTCCACATCGCGATCTCGCGACCGGCGCGCGGGGCGCCGTCGTCGTCCAGCAGCTCGAAGGGAAGGCCGGTGAGGCGCTCGGCGAGCTCAGTGGGGTTCGCGATCGTCGCCGAGGTCAGCACGAAGCGGGGCTCCGAGCCGTACAGGCGGGCCACCCGGCGCAGCCGGCGCAGCACGTTGGCGACGTGGGAGCCGAACACGCCGCGGTAGGTGTGGGCCTCGTCCACCACCACCCAGCCGAGATTGGCGAGGAAGTCCCCCCAGCGCTTGTGGTGGGGAAGTACTCCGATGTTGAGCATGTCGGGGTTGGTCAGCACCAGGTTGGCGCGCCGGCGGATCGAGGGGCGGTCCTCGCGTGGGGTGTCGCCGTCGTAGATCGCCTCGCGCAGGCCGGGGGGTCGCAGCTCGTCGAGCTTGCGCGCCTGGTCCTGGGCGAGCGCCTTGGTCGGATAGAGGTAGAAGGCGCGCCGCTTCGGCTCGTGGGCGATTCCGTCGAGCACCGGCAGGTTGAAGGAGAGCGACTTGCCGGATGCCGTGCCGCTGGTCAGGATCAGCTCCGAGCGCCGCGCGGTCTCGTACGCCGCCGCCTGGTGCGAGTAGAGCGACTCGATCCCGGCCGCCCGCAGCGCGGCCGCCAGCTCGGGGTGGAGGGAGTCGGGCAGCTCCGCGAGCTTCGCCATGCCGGCCGGCTCGGAGCTCTCGGCGACCAGGCGCCCGTC
>JBOGZI010000273.1:0-3535 GCA_050697275.1 Solirubrobacterales bacterium
CCACCGGCACACCCTGGCGGTCGCTACAGCCTGAGTCGGGGCCGAAAGGCCCCTGCCGTTTTCCCGATGGCGGCGGTTTCATCCTCGGGAGGGCGCTTCGGCCCCATTTGCGCGACAGCCTCCGCGCAAACGGGCAGTCCGAGGCGCGATGAATTCACGCGAGAGGGTAGGTCTGTACCTCCATGAGCAATCGAAAAGTGATTCTCAAAATGATCATGTCCCTCGACGGTTTCGCCACCAGCCCCGACGGGACCCATGAATGGATGTTCGAGTGGTTCAGCGACGACGGGAGGGAATGGACCCTCCGCGCGCTCGAGGAGGCCGGCGTTCACGCGATGGGCCGGCGCAGTTACGAGACCATGGGCCCGCACTGGGCGGCGTCCGAGGGGCCGATCGCGACCGCGATGAACGAGAAGCCGAAGGCTGTCTTCTCACACACCCTGGAGAAGGCGGAGTGGGGACCCGCGGAGGTCTTCGGCGGGGATCTGGGCGCGGCGATTGCGGACCTGAAGGCTCGGGACGACGAAGGGACGGTCCTGGTCCACGGAGGCCCCGACTTCGCCAAGTCGCTGACCCGGCTGGGCCTCGTCGACGAATATCAGCTGACGACGGTCCCGATTGCGATCGGCGCGGGCCGCAGTCCATTCGCCGAGCTGGAGGAGCACCTGAAGCTGGACGTTGTCGAAGAGGAGCGCTTCTCGAGCGGAGCCCTCGCGCAGATCCTAGTGCCGAAGGGATGAGCAAGGCATCGGAGCGGTTTGTCTGGGCGGTCGACACTCTGGAGGTCCGCCCGGCCGACCGACTGCTCGAAGTCGGCTGCGGCCATGGCGTTGCGGTCTCCCTGGTCTGCGAGAGGCTGACGACGGGACCGATCGCCGCGATCGACCGCTCGCCCAAGATGATCGAGATGGCCACGCGAAGAAACCGCGAGCACGTCGACGCGGGCAGAGCCGTGCTCGAGGCCGTCACGCTGGAGGACGCGGACCTCGGCGATCGGCGCTTCGACAAGGTCTTCGCCTTCAACGTCGCTCCCTTCTGGCAGCAGCCAGAGGTCGCGCTCGGAGCCGTCCGCGAGCACCTCGCCCCGGATGGGGCCGTCTACGTCTTCTGGGACGCGCGCCACTTCGCAGCGGAGCGAGCCCGGGACCTCGGGAACGAGCTGGCCGACCGGCTACGCGAGGGCGGATTCTCCGTCGACAGGGTGCTGGTCGAGGACCTGCACCCGGTCCCCGCGATTTGCGTGATGGGGCGGCCCTAGGGCGAATGAAAATAGACCACAACACCTTGTCGCGTTCCCTGGCGAGCAGCAGCCACCCTCGTCGCGAATCTCGTCGCTGACTGGGACGAGCGAGAGGCGTCTCGCGTGGAGCGCATCGCACTTCCCCAACCGCGTGAAAGCAGCAGCGGTCGGCTCCGCGGAGCAGTTCGTGCTCCCTGGCTAGGCTGAGGTCGATGGCCGAGGAGCTACCGAGGAGCGTCCGGGTCCGGGAGGTCGGGCCGCGGGACGGGTTCCAGAACGAGCCCGACGTGATCCCCACCGACGAGAAGGTGCGGCTGATCGGGCTGCTCGCCGACGCCGGCCTTCGCCGGATCGAGGTCGGGTCGTTCGTGCGCCCCGACGTGATCCCACAGTTGGCCGACTCCGACGAGGTGCTGTCGCGGATCGAGCCGCGGGAGGGGGTCGCCTACTCGGTGCTGATCCCGAACCGCAAGGGGCTGGAGCGGGCGCTGGAGCGCCGCGACCGCTTCCAGGAGGCGAACTTCTTCCTCTCGGCCTCGGAGACGCACAACCGCAAGAACGTCAACCGCTCGATCGCCGAGTCCCTCGCCGACCTCGAGGGCACGATCGCCGCGGCGGCGGAGGCCGGGCTGCGCTGCGAGGGGGTGATCTCGGTCAGCTTCGGCTGCCCCTACGAGGGTGAGGTGCCCGAGGACCGCGTCTTCGAGATCGCCGAGCAGTTGGCCGGCTTCGGCTGTGAGGAGGTCGCCTTCGGCGACACCACCGGGATGGCCAATCCGCGGCAGGTCGCGGGGTTCTTCGCGGCGGCCCGCGAGCGCCTCCCAGGCGTGGAGCTGACCGCCCACTTCCACAACACCCGCGGCCAGGGGCTGGCCAACGTGCTCGCCGCGCTCGAGCGGGGGATCGACTCCTTCGAGAGCTCCTTCGGCGAGCTCGGGGGCTGTCCGGTGCCCCCAGGGTCCACCGGCAACATCTCGAGCGAGGACCTGGTCTCGATGCTGGAGGAGATGGGGGTCGAGACCGGGGTGGACCTCTCCAAGCTGATCGAGGCCTCAGCCGAGGCGCAGAAGCTGCTGGCGCGGCCGCTCGGCGCCCACCTGCTCACCGCGGGCCCCGTCGACTGGCACCGCGGCTAGGGTGCTTCCCGCTCAGGGGCGTCCCGGCTTCGGCTGCCAGAGGGCGATTTGCGCCCCGGTCGGTTCGGAGATCACGCTGCGCCAGCCCGCCGGGCCCTCGCGGGGCTCGAGCAGCACCGCGGCTCCGAGGCGCCGCGCCCGCTCGGTGGCCGGGTGGATCTCGTTCACCTCGACATAGGGGAGCCAGAGGGCGCGCGTCGTGCCGCACTCGACGACGCCGCCGCCGAGCGTGCCACCGAGCTCCAGCCCCAGATAGGTGCAGGAATCCCCGGAGTCCACCGGGTCCCGGCGCCAGCCCAGCAGGCTCTCGTAGAAGTCGCAGGCACGCGAGAGGTCCCTGGTGTGAAGCTCCAGGTGGACGACCGGGTTTGAGTCGCCTGAGGTGATCACCTGTTACTACGACCGCCGAGACGGGCGGGACTCATCGGTGCGACCGGCCGCCGGCGGCCTCACCTGGGTACCCTGCGAGCGGTGAGCACCGCGCAAGCAGCCGGGTCCGTTCAGGACCAGCAGCTCCTGGAGACGGCTCGCGGCGGCGACGAGGACGCCTTCCGCCGGCTGGTCGAGGCCCACAGGGGGGAGCTGCACGCCCACTGCTACCGGATGACCGGCTCCGTCCACGACGCCGAGGACGCGCTTCAGGACGCGATGCTGCGGGCCTGGCGGGCGATCGGCAACTTCGAGGGGCGCAGCTCGCTGCGCTCCTGGCTCTACACGATCGCCACCAACACCTGCCTTGATCTGATCGGGCGTCGTCCCAAGCGGGTCCTGCCCGTCGACTACGGGCCGGAGGCCGACCCGCACGAGCCGCCGGGCAAGCCGCTGGTCGAGTCCGCCTGGGTCGAGCCGTACCCGGATGAGCAGCTCGGGCTCGAGGACGGCTATGCGGCCCCCGAGGCGCGCTACGAGCAGCGCGAGGCGGTCGAGCTGGCCTTCATCGCCGCGCTGCAACGCTTGCCACCGCGCCAGACCGCCGCCGTGGTGCTGCACGACGTGCTCGGCTTCTCGACGCTCGAGGTCGCCGCCATGCTCGACACGAGCGCCACCGCGGTCAAGGGCGTCCTGCAACGCGCCCGCGCATCGCTGGACCCCGCCGACGCGGATCCGGCGCGCGAGCTCAGCGCAGCGCAGGAGAGCGACCTGGCGCGTCGCTTCGCAC
>JBOGZI010000274.1:0-2499 GCA_050697275.1 Solirubrobacterales bacterium
CGGCCGCTCCGAAGCCGAAGCCGAAGCCGGCGGCGCCCACCGACTCGCCGAACGCATGCACCACCGCGAAGACGATCAGCCGGCTCAAGTTCCAGGGCGTTCCGTGCGAGGGGGCCGCCGCTCTCGCCGGCGCCTGGGAGCAGGAGCAGAACCGCTGCAGCACGATCGACGACCCGAGCAAGCCCGAGGGCTACAACCGCACCTGCGAGCTCGAGGGCTACACCTGCAAGGCGAAGCGCGACGTCCGCTCCGACGCCCGCTTCGTCGCCTGCGCGACCGGCGCGGCGCAGGTCCGCTTCACCTGGGCGCCCTGATCAGTAGTCGACGCCGGTGTGGGCGCGCTTGCGCTCCTCGGGGTGGAGCCCGCCCTTCTGCTCGAGCAGCTTGCAGGCATCGGCCACGTCCTCGCCGAGCTTCTCCGCCATCGAGTAGCCGAGCGTGAACTTGACCAGCACCCTCATCAGCTTCACCTGATCGGCGTCCGGGGGCAGGTGGTAGGCGGGGACCATCCAGCCGCGCTCGGCGGCGAGCTGCGAGGCGAGGTCGAACTCGTCGTAGGGGTGCTCGCCCTTCAGCCTGAAGGCGACCAGCGGGAGCTGCTCGCCCTCCCCGATCAGCTCGAAGGGGCCCGCGTCCATGATCTCCTTGGCCAGCGCCTGCTTGTTGGCGTCCATCAGCTTGATCGCGAAGGCGTAGCCCTCGCGGCCGAGCCGGACGAAGTTGAAGTACTGCGCCAGCACCATCGCCGAGCCGGTGGAGAAGTTGAGCGTGAAGGTGGCGTCCCGCTTGCCGAGGTAGTCCTCGTAGAAGACGAGGTCCTCGGGCAGCTGATCGGGGCTGCGGAAGATCAGCCAGCCGATCCCCGGATAGACCAGGCCGAACTTGTGCCCGGAGACGTTGATCGAGTGCACCTGCTCGAGCCGGAAGTCCCACTCCGAGTCCGGGTAGAGGAACGGCCAGACGAAGCCGCCGCTGGCAGCATCGACGTGGAGCGGCACGTCGAGACCCTTCTTGTCCTTCGTCTCGAGCAGCAGCTTGTTGATGCCGGCGATGTCGTCGGCGTGGCCGGTGAAGGTGGTGCCGAGCACCGCCGCCACCCCGATCGTGTTCTCGTCCAGGTGCGGCTCGACGTCGTCGGGGCCGATCACCAGCTTGTCCTCCTGCAGCGGCACGATCCGCGGCTCGACGTCGAAGTAGCGGCAGAACTTCTCCCAGACGACGTGCACGTCGCCGCCGAAGATCAGGTTCGGACGGGCGGTGTCCTTCTTCTCGGCCTCGCGGCGGGCCCGCCACTTCCACTTCAGGGCGAGCGCGCCGAGCATGATCGCCTCGGAGGAGCCCTGGGTGCGCGCGCCGAGCGGCTCCCCGGGGGCGTTGAAGAGGTCGGCGAGGATGCGGATGCAGCGCTGCTCGATCTCGGCGGTCTGCGGGTACTCGGCGTGGTCGATGAAGTTGCGGTGCAGGTTCTCGGAGATCAGCTCGGTGGCGTCCCGGCCCATCCAGGTGGTGACGAAGGTCGCCAGGTTCTTCTCCGGGTTGCCGTCGAGCAGCAGCTCCTCGGTGATCAGCAGGCGCGCGTCCTCGGGGTCCATCCCGTGCTCCGGCAGCTTGTGATCGGGCGGCGGCTCCCCCAGGAAGCGGCCGCGGCCGAGGCTGTCGGGGACCGGCGGGGGCTTCTCGGTCACCGCTCGAGCCTATCTCGGCCGGCCCCCCTCTTGAGTGGCGCTTAAGGAGCGCGCGGGAGGGTGGGCGGTGGCGAGTCCATCCCCCAAGGAGGAGAGGCCCCATGATCCGGTTCCTGACCCTGCTGGCCGCCGCCGCCGCGCTGGCCTTCGCCGGCTGCGGCGGAGACGACGACTCGGACGACGACGCCGGGGCGCAGACCGAGACGTCCACCGCGGTCGAGGAGGCCACGACCGAGACACAACCGGCGCAGGCCGCGGCCGGCACCACGATCAAGACCGCTGACTCGCAGTTCGGCCCGGTTCTCTTCGACGGCTCCGACCAGGCGATCTACTTCTTCGACAAGGAGAAGTCGGCGAACAGCGAGTGCTACGACGCCTGCGCCGAGGCCTGGCCGCCGGTGCTGACCGAGGGCGAGCCGCAGGCAGGCGGCAGCGTCAAGGCCGGCCTGCTCGGCACCACGCAGCGCGACGACGGCACCACCCAGGTCACCTACAACGGCCGCCCGCTCTACTTCTACGCCCACGAGGGCAAGGGCGAGGTGACCTGCCACAACGTCGACGAGTTCGGCGGGCTCTGGCTGGCGGTCGATCCGGCCGGCAACCCCGTCTAGCTCCACCCCGAGAGCACCTCCTCTGGCGCGCGGTCCCCGCCTCCCGCGGGGCCGCGCCCCAGCGCCTACCCTGGCTGACCGGAGCAATGATGGACGCCCAGCGCCCGCCAGCAGAGGACCGCGAGCACTCGCAAGCAGAGCGCGGTCGGCCCGCCGAGCTCGCCCGGCCCCCACGGCGGGAGGAGTCGCCGAACGGGACAGTC
>JBOGZI010000275.1:0-3751 GCA_050697275.1 Solirubrobacterales bacterium
GTCGGTGGGCGCGAGGGCGACTCCGCCGGCGATCCCGCCGGTTGCGATCAGCGCCACGGCGGCCTTGGTCCCGAAGCCGGCCGCGAACCCGCCCGCCGCAATCTCGCTGATCTGCGCCGATCCGGCCGAGCCGGTCCGAAGCAGGGCGAGAGGAGTGAGCACCGTGGCCACACCGCGGACCCCCTCGCGAGCGCGATGGATCAGCTGCCGGATCGCGCCACGGGTGAGACCGAGCGCGGAGGCGATCTCCTGGTGACTTCTTCCCTCCAGCTCGCGCATGACCAGGGCGCGGCGCTGGCGGGGAGGAAGGCCGGCGACCGCCCCGAGGGTGCGCCTCAGCAGCTCGCGCCGCTCCTGGGCCTCCTCCGGGCGCTCGACCCCGTCGAGCGCCTCGTCCTCGAGCGGGACCGTCTCGGTGTCCTGGCGGCCCGCCTCCTTCAAGGCGGCGTTGAGGGCGATCTGCCGGAGCCACGGCTCGAAGCGCCCCGGCGGGCCGTTGCGAGCCAGGGCCTGGTGGGCGCTCAGCATCGCCTGCTGGGCGGCGTCCTCGGCGCCGTCCCGGCGCAGCACCCGGCTGCAGGCCTGATCGACGGTCCGCCGGTGGCGCCTCATCAGGGTCTCGAAGGCGGACTCGTGTCCGGCCGCGGCAAGCCGCGACAGCCGCTCATCGCTCTGCAGGCGAAGCAGCGGGGAGAACTTGCCTGAGGAACTCACCCCCGGCTCCACACCGCCATTTTGCCACCGTCCGGACGGCGTCAAACGATTCCCTCCTCAGATCACCCGGCTGCCGCGCCGGCTCAGGATCAGCTTATGGGGGAGCTCCGCGATCAGCGGCTCGAGGCGCTCCGCCACCTGGGCCGCCGTGGGGCGCCCCGCGGGCTCCCGCTCGAGCACCGAGTCGATCAGCTCGACCAGTCCGGCCGGGAGATGAGGGGGCGGGTCGATCGGGTCCTGGACGAGCTGCGGGAAGCGGACCTCCGGCTGCTCGCTGTCGCGGTCTCCCTTCTCACGCGGGAACGGCTTGCTCCCGGAGGCGGCATGGAAGAGGGTCGCCCCTAGGCCCCAGACGTCCGCTGGCGGGCCGATCCGGCCCCGGCGCTCCTCGGGATCGGCCTGCTCTGGGGACATGTAGGCATCGGTGCCGACCGCTCGCCGCAGCCCCCCGGCTCGTTCGATCGAACGGGCGATGCTGAGGTCGATCAGCCGGGGCGGGACGCTCATGATCAGGTTGTCCGGCTTGACGTCGAGATGGACGAGGCCCTCGCCCTCCAGGTAATGCAGCGCGCCGGCGACGTGCAGGGCGAGCGGCAGCAGCTGCTGCAGCGGCAGCGGGCCGCCGCGCCTGATCAGGCGCCGCAGCGATGGCCCCTCCAGGTGCTCGATCAGCAGGTGTGGATGCGGACCGTCCGTGACCGCGCCGAAGCCGCGCACGATGACCGGATGTGCGAGGCGCGCCAGGATCTCCGCCTCCTCGCGGAGGTCGTCCAGCGCCTCCGGATCGTCCACCTGGTCCGGGCGGATCAGCTTCGCGACGCAGATCGCGTGCATCGGCTCGTCCCAGACCAGATAGACGTCGTAGAGGCTGCCGCCGCCGATCGGCTTCAGGGCGAAGCGCCCCGGAGAGATCGGGGTCCCCTCCTCGAACCGCCAGGCGGCCTTCTCGCGCTTGGTCCGGATTTTGAGCAACACGGGCCCTCGCTCATAACGATCCCCGCCCCGGAGAAAGATCACGCCGGACGGCCTCACGCGTGTATTGGCGGTCACCGGGCCGGCCGGCCCCGGCTGGTTTACTTGTTGGCAATGCGGTGTCCGTCCTGCGGTAACGAGAACCGCGAGGAGGCGAGGTTCTGCGACTCGTGCGGGACCGAGCTTCGACCGGAGGCGGCGGCCGAGCAGACGCGGGGGGCGGAGCCGCTGCCCTCCGACGTCCCGGCCGCGATCGCCGCCGGGCGCTACCGGGTGCAGCGCTTCCTCGGCCAGGGCGGGCGGAAGCGGGTCTATCTGGCGCGGGACCCGGCCTCCGATCGCGAAGTGGCCGTGGCGCTGTTCGACACCGAGGGCGTTGCGGCGGCGGTGCAGGCGAGGGCGCACCGCGAGGCCGAGGCGATGCGGAAGCTGGGCGACCACCCCCACGTGGTCACCGTCCACGACACCGGCGAGCAGGACGGCAACCCGTTCATCGTCAGCGAGTACATGCCGGGAGGGGACGTGGAGTCCCTGCTCGCCGCCGAGGGGGGCCGGCTCGAGGTCACCCGCGCCGTGGAGATCGCCGCCGACGTGACCCGTGCGCTCGAGCACGCCCATTCGCGCGGGATCATCCACCGGGACCTGAAGCCGGCCAACGTCTGGCTCGGCGAGGACGGACGCGCCCGGCTCGGCGACTTCGGCCTGGCGACCACCGAGGGTCGCAGCCGGGTGAGCGGCGGCGCCCTGGTCGGCACCGTCGCCTACCTCCCTCCCGAGCAGGCGCTGGGGGAGGCCAGCGGGCCGGAGAGCGATCTCTACTCGCTGGGCGGGTTGCTCTACGAGATGCTCACCGGCCAGCCGCCCTTTCCCGGGGACGACGCGGTCTCGATCATCAGCCAGCACCTCCACACGATCCCCGTGCCCCCGTCCCGGCACAACCCCGAGGTGCAGGAGGCGCTCGACCGGGTTGTGCTCGCCCTGCTCGCCAAGGACGCCGATGAGCGTCCCGCGGGCGCCGCGGCGGCTCGCGAGCAGCTCCTCTCCGCGCTCGAGGAGAAGGCGCCCGCCGAGGGAGCGGAGGAGCGCGAGGAGAACCCGCTGGACAGCCTCGCGGGCGGCGTCTTCGTCGGGCGCGAGCGCGAGCTGGAGACGATGCGCGAGGCGGTCGACGCCGCGCTCGACGGACGCGGCTCGCTGCAGCTCCTCCTCGGCGAGCCCGGCATCGGCAAGACCCGGGCGGCCGAGGAGCTGGCGACCTACGCCCGGGTGAACGGGGCGCGGGTCTACTGGGGCCGCTGCCGGGAGGACGAGGGCGCCCCCGCCTACTGGCCCTGGGTGCAGGCGATCCGCTCCTACGTCCGCGACGCCGACCCCGTCGCGCTCGCCTGGCAGATGGGCGGCGGCGCCGCGGAGGTGGCCCAGCTCGTGCCTGAGGTGGCCGAGAAGCTGGACGTCGAGCCGGCGGCGGTGGGCGAGAGCGAGGAAGCACGCTTTCGCCTCTTCGACTCGGTCACCAGCCTGCTGGTCGCCGCGGCGCGGGATCGTCCCCTGGTGCTGGTGCTCGATGACCTGCATTGGGCCGACGAGCCGTCGCTGCTGCTGCTTCGCTTCGCGGCGCGCGAGGTCGGCTCGAGCGGCCTGCTGATCGTGGGCACCTATCGCGACGTCGAGCTCGGGCGCCATCACCCGCTGGCGCGCGTGCTCGGCGAGATCTCATCGGCCGAGGGGAGCGGCAGGATCGCCCTGCGCGGGCTCTCGGTGCCGGCGGTCGAGCGCTACATCGAGATGACCGCCGGCACCGATCCGCCGCCCGGACTTGCGCAGGCCGTCCAGGCGCAGACCGACGGCAACCCCTTCTTCGTCGCCGAGGTCGTGCGGCTGCTCGCCAGCGAGGGCAGGCTCGCGGCCGTCGGCTCGGGCGCGGAGCTCGAGATCCCGCAGGGCGTGCGCGAGGTGGTCGGCCGGCGGCTCGACCGGCTCTCCGAGGAGACCAACCAGGCGCTCAGGGTGGCAGCGGTGATCGGGCGCGACTTCGAGGCGGAGCTGGTGGCGCGCGTGGCCGACC
>JBOGZI010000276.1:0-7108 GCA_050697275.1 Solirubrobacterales bacterium
GCGGTGGTCGCCGCGCGCGTCGAGCGAGCCGCCGCGAAGGCCGCCCGTGCCGCGCACGGCGAAGCCGTCGGGCCGGGCCTCGATCTCGGCTCCGAGCCCGGCGAGTCCGTCCACCACCGCCGCGACCCGGTCGGACTCCTTGTGCCGGAGCTCCTCGGCGCCGCTCACCACCGTCTCCCCCTCGGCGAAGCAGCCGAGCAGAGCGACCAGGGGAAGCTCGTCGATCAGCGCGGGCACCTCCTCCCCGCCCACGGTCGTCCCGCCGAGCTCGGCGTGGCGAACCTCCAGCGACGCGATCGGCTCCGGACCGGGCTCGCGGATCTCGTGCACCGCCATCCCCGCCCCGCCGTCCTCATCCATCGGGACGCCCATCCGCGCCAGCACGGAGAGCAGGCCGATCCGGTTCTTGTTGATCCCGACCTCCTGCACCCGGAGCTCGGACCCCGGAAGCAGCAGCGCGGCCGCGATCAGGAAGGCGGCCGAGGAGAAGTCGCCGGGCACCGGCACGTCCCCGGACTCCAGCCGCTCGGCGGGCATCACCGTGATCGCGCCGTTCGCCCTGCTGAGCTGCGCCCCGGACGCTGCCAGCATCCGCTCGGTGTGGTCGCGCGAGGGCGCCGGCTCCCTCACCGTGGTCTCCCCGGCGGCCAGCAGCCCCGCGAGCAGCAGGCAGGACTTCACCTGGGCGCTCGCCGCCGGTTGTGAGTAGTCGATCCCCCGCAGCTCGCCACCGTGCACCCGCAGCGGCGGCAGCCGGCCGTCGCGGCCCTCGATCTCGGCGCCCATCAGGCGCAGCGGGTCGATCACCCGGTCCACCGGCCGGCGCCGGATCGACTCGTCCCCGTCGAGCGTCCACTCCCCGCTCCGCTGCCCGGCGAGCCAGCCCGGCATGATCCGCAGCAGCGTGCCGGCGTTGCCGACGTCGACCGCGGCGGGCTTCGCCCCGTGCAGCCCGACGCCCTCGACCTCGACGAACAGGCCTCCATGGCCGTCGGGGTCGCCCACCGAGACCCCGGCGCCCACCGCCGCCACCGCGTCGAGCGTGGCGCGGGTGTCGGCCGAGTGGAGATAGCCGCCGATCCGTGTCGGTCCCTCCGCCATCGCCCCGATCAGGGCGGCGCGGTGGGAGATCGACTTGTCGGGCGGCGGACGCAGCTCGCCGCGCAGGCCCTGGGCGGCCGGTTCGAAGCGGACCGGCATCAGTCGCCGCCCCCTCCGCTTCGCGTCCGCGGGTAGCTCACCGTTCCACGCGGGAAACGTCGTGGCCCAGCTCGCGGACCAGCTCGGTCGCGCGGTCGGCCTCCTCGTCTCCGGCCACGTAGAGCGAGATCGCCCCCGAGCTCATGTCGGCCGCGGGGTAAAGCGCCATGTCCTCGATGTTGACGCCGGCCCGTCCCAGGGAGAGGGCGATCTCGGCGACGATCCCCGGCCGGTTCGGCACCGTGACGCGAAGCTCGTGCAGGGGGCCGCCGGCCAGCTCGGCCTCGAGCAGCTCGCGGCGGCGCCCAGCCGCATCGGCGTGCCAGGCGCCGAGCGCTTCCCGGTCGCCCCCGCGAAGCAGCTCGGCGGCCTCCCCCAGGCGCCTCGCGATCGTCTCGATCTCCTCGGCGACGGCCTCGCGGTTGCCGGCGAAGATGTCGACCCAAACGGCCGGGTTGGCTCCCGCCACCCGGGTTGCGTCGCGAAAGCTCGGACCCACCTCGGGCAGCCGCTCGGACTCCTCGCTGGCGGCGGTGGCGGCCTGCGCGACGAGCACGTTCGCCAGCACGTGCGGCAGGTGGCTCACCGTCCCCATCAGGCGGTCGTGGGCCTCGGCCTCGATCGCCTGCGGGCGCGCCCCGAGATCGGCGATCGCGCGCTGCACCCGGTCATACAGCAGCCCGCCGGTGCGCTCGGTCGGGGTCAGGTACCAGCGCGCGCCCTCGAACAGGTCGGTCCGGGCGCTCTCGACGCCGGCGCTCTCCGCCCCCGCCAGCGGGTGACCGCCGATGAAGCGCTCCTCGTCGCCCAGCCGCGCGATCACCTCCCGCTTCACCGAGCCGACGTCGGTGACCGCGCAGTCAGCCGGGCTGGCGGCGAGGGCCTCAGCCGCGAGCGCCGGCAGGGCGCTCACCGGGGCCGCGCAGAAGACGATCTCGGCTCCTTCTGTGGCCTCGGCGACCGAGCCATGGGCGGCGCTGACCGCGCCCCGCTCCTCGGCGAGCCGGAGCAGGTCGGCGTCGGGGTCGAACCCCGCCACCTCGGCCTTCAGCCTGCTGCGCGCCGCCAGCCCGATCGAGCCGCCGATCAGCCCGACGCCGAGCACGGCGATCCTCATCCGGCGGTCACTCTTGCGCTTCGCGCCGCGAGCGCACCGCGGCGGCGAGCCGGTCCAGCGCCAGCACGGTCGTGTCCCAGTCCATGCAGGCGTCCGTGATCGACTGGCCGTAGACCATCTCCGCGCCCCGGGTGAGGTCCTGGCGGCCGGCGACCAGGAACGACTCGAGCATGACGCCGACGATGCCGCGGTTACCGGCGGCGACCTGGTCCGCGATCTCGGCCGCCACCTGGCGCTGGCGCCCGGGGTCCTTGCCGCTGTTGTCGTGCGAGGCGTCGATCACCAGCCGCTCGGGCAGCCCCGCCTCCCGCAGCAGCTCGAGGCCCTGCTCGACTGATTCCGGGTCGTAGTTGGGCGCGCCGCTGCCGCCCCGCAGGATCACGTGGCAGTCGGGGTTGCCGTCGGTGTGGAAGATCGCGGGCGTCCCGCTGGCGTCGACACCCGCGAAGGCGTGGCGCGTCGCCGCGGCATGGACGGCGTCGGCGGCCACCTTGATGTTCCCGTGCGTCCCGTTCTTGAAGCCGACCGGCATCGAGAGCCCCGAGGCGAGCTGTCGGTGGATCTGGCTCTCGGTGGTGCGCGCCCCGATCGCCCCCCAGGCGACCACGTCGGAGATGTACTGCGGCGTGATCGGGTCGAGGAACTCGCAGCCGATCGGCAGCCCGAGGTCGAGCACCTCCCGCAGGAGCGAACGCGCCATGTGCAGGCCGGTGTTGACGTCCCCGGTCCCGTCCAGGTGGGGATCGTTGATCAGGCCCTTCCAGCCGATCGTCGTCCGCGGCTTCTCGAAGTAGACCCGCATCGCGACGCAGAGGGCGTCGCGCAGCTCCGACCCGGCGGCGCTGAGCCGTCTCGCGTACTCCAGCGCGGCGTCGACGTCGTGGACGCTGCAGGGGCCGACCACGACCAGAAGGCGATCGTCCTCGCGGTCGAGCACCCCCGCCACCTCCCGGCGGCCGCTCAGCACGGCGTCCTCCTGCGCGTCTGAGAGCGGCAGGTCGTCGAGGATCTCAGCGGGCGGGATCAGGCGGACGACCCGCCCGATCCGCTGGTCGCGGACTCGGCTCGAATGTTGTGTCGGTAGGTCCTTCATCTCCAGATTCATCTTGGCTGTTCCCTCTTTTCTACTGGTCCGGCGATGGTCCTTGGGTACGGCACGTCCTCGGGAGGCGTCCGGCGGCGATCTCGATGCGGTCGGCGGCTTGGGCAGCCGCGGGCCGGACGCCTAGGTAAATCGCCAGAAGTAGAAATAGGCACGCGTGCGAGCCGCCTTGCGGCCCGGGGAAACCAGGGTCTGCGTGCCCGTGCGAATCACTGGAGCCTTTGTACCAGAGGGATCGGAAAAAGTCACGCCGAACGCGCCGATGGCCTTGCGGCAATCCGGGCCAGTCGCGCGCTCGACGTGAACGCTCAGCATCGTGGTCAGATCGCCTCCGCGAGCGCGGAGAGGAAGCGCTGGTTCTCCTCGCGGGTGCCGTAGGTGACGCGGATGTGGCCGGGGCTGCCGAGCGGCGTGCCGGGGCGGACCGCGACCCCGGCCCGGTCCAGCGATCCGACCAGCTCCGCCTCGTCGCGGTCGCCGAGCGAGATCCAGGCGAAGTTCGCCTCCGAGTCTGCGCCGCGAAGGCCGAGCTCGCGGACCCCCTCCTCGACGAAGAGCCGCTCGATCGCGTTCTTCTCGACCCTGCCCACCACGTCGTCCTGATGCAGGATCGCCTCGGCCGCCGCCGCCTGCGCGATGTGGTTGACGCTGAAGGGCTGGCGCACCGCGTCGACCGCGGAGCGGAACTGCGGCGAGCAGAGCGCGTAGCCGACCCGCAGCCCGGCCAGGCCGTAGCACTTGCTGAAGGTGCGCAGCAGGACGAGGTTGGGGTGGGCGGCGAGCAGGTCGAGCGAGGAGTCGGGGTCGTCGACGGTCTGGAACTCGACGTATGCCTCGTCGACGATCACCGTCACCCGGTCGGGAAGCTCTTCGAGGAAGCCGCCGAGCCGCTCGACCGGGTGATAGGTCGCAGTGGGGTTGTTCGGGTTGCAGATCAGCAGCAGCTGGGTCGCCGCGGTCACCTCCGCGGCCATCGCCTCCAGGTCATGCCGGTAGTCATCGGTGAGCGGCACTGTGATCTCGCGGGCGCCGGAGAGCGCCGGCAGATAGGGATAGATCGAGAAGGAGGGCCAGGCGTAGAGGATCTCGTCGCCCTGCTCGCAGAGCGCGAGCGCCGCGGCGAGCAGGATCTCGCAGGAGCCGTTCGAGACCGCGATCCGGGCCGGGTCGGTCTCGAGGCGGTCCGCGATGCGGCGGCGCAGCACCCCCGCCGAGGGGTCCGGGTAGCGGTTCACCGCGGCGGCCGCCCGGGAGATCGCCTCGACGACCGCCGGGTGCGGTGGGTAGGGCGACTCGTTCGAGGCGAGCTTGATCGCGTCGGCGGTCTCGGCGCGCGCCTGGGCGTCGGCGAGCGACGCACCCGGCTCGTAGTGCGGGATCCGCGCCAGCTTCTCGGCGAAGGTGACGGTCATGGCGGCATTGTTGCCGCTGAGGAGGCCCCGGAGCGGGGAGATCAGTTCAGCGGGCGGCGCATGCTGATCGTCGGCACGTCGCCCGGCATGAACCGACCGCTGCCGCCGTCCGCCTCGAAGCCGTGGCGCCGGTAGAAGGACCGGGCCGCGGAGTTCCGCTCGAAGGTCCAGAGGACCAGCTCCCGGTAACCGCGCCCGGCCACCGCGGCGATCGCGTCCGAGATCAGCCCGCTTCCCACGCCCCGCCGCCAGCGATCGGGATGGACGTAGATGGCGACGAGCTCCGCGACGTCCGAGTCCTCCGGCTCCTCCCGGCCCGGGGCGGCCACGTAGCACGACCCGACCACGTCGTCCCCCTCGGTGGCGACCCGGCTGAACGAGTCCCCGCAGACCCCGCCGATGTGCCCGGCGATCTCACGAGCCCACTGGGCGGCGGGGAGGGCATCCAGGATCGAGTCGTCGACGATCCCCCGATAGCCGCTCCGCCAGGCCGCCGCGTTGATCGTGGCGATCGCCGCCGCGTCGTCCCTGGTCGCGTCGCGGATCTCGATCATCGCCCCGATCGGCGCGGCTCCATCGGGGCGCTACTGGGCCGCGTGCAGGTCCGAGCGCAGCTTCTGCGCCTCGCCCAGATAGGTGTGCTCGGGCTCGTGGTCGACCGGGCCGTAGTAGTGGACCAGGGCTCGGATCACCGAGGGCATCGCCCCGGACACGTCGATCTCGGCGGCGCAGAGCAGCGGCACCGCGTCGAGGCCGACCTTGCGGGCGGCCACCGCCGGGAACTCCGCGTTGAGGTCGTGCGTGGCGGTGAAGATGCAGCTAACCATCCGCTCGGGCTCCAGCGCGTTGCGGCTCATCAGCTCGCGCATCAAATCCTCGGTCGCCGCGACGATCGCCTCGGGGTCGTTTCTGGCCGCCCGGGTCGCCCCCCGCACCGCCCAGAGTCGAAGCTCGTCGCTCATGGCGCGTCATCTTCCCAGAGGGCGGCCACCTCACCCTCGCTCAGCCGGCGCGCTCCGCCGCTCGGGAGGTCCCCGAGCTCGAGCGAGCCGATCCTGATCCTGCGCAGCGCCTCGACCTCGTTGCCGATCGCCTCGGCCATTCGCCGCACCTGCCTCTTTCGGCCCTCCCGGATCGTCAGCTCCAGCTCGCGCTCGCCGCAGCGATCGACCTTGGCAGGAGCGGTGGGCCCGTCCTCCAAGCGCACGCCCCGCCGCAGGCGCTCCAGGTCACTCTCGCCCGGGGGGCGGGCGAGCCGGACCAGATAGGTCTTCGGGACCTCGTGGCGCGGATGGGTGAGCCGCTCGGCGAGCTCGCCGTCGTTGGTGAGCAGAATCAGCCCGGTCGAGTCGGCGTCCAGCCGGCCGACCGGGTAGAGGCGGCCGGGCGAGTCGACCAGTTGGGTCAGCGCGCGCCGCCGGCCCGGTTCACGGGCGGTCGAGACCACCCCGGCCGGCTTGTTGACGGCCCACACCTCGCGCGGCTCGGGGGCGACGGGCCGTCCGTCGACGGCGACCCGGCTCGCCTCGTCCACGTCACGGGCCGGATCGATGACCCGGTCGCCGCCCACGCTCACCCTGCCCGCCGCGATCAGCCGCTCGGCGGCCCGCCGGGAGGCGACGCCGCTGTGAGCCAGGTACTTGGCGAGCCGCACCCGGCGCTCAGCAGGAGCCGAGCTTCTGAAGGTCGCTCCGGTAGCGGTCCATCGAGGCCTTGTCGAAGTCCCCGTGGGTCCTCCCCCGGAAGCGGCGGTCGAGCTCCTTGTAGTACGGCGAGGAGAGGCTCTCGTTGTGCCCGATCACTCCCTCGACCGGGATAGCGAAGCGGCAGCGAAGCCACTGGGTGAGCTTCAGCGAGGCGTTCAGCTGGGCGGGCCGGTTGAGCACGTCGGAGTCGCTGAAGCCGACGTGCTCGATTCCGATCGCCACATGGTTGAGCCCCACCACGTGGCGGCAGCGGGTCGAGACCGGGACGAACTTGAAGACGCCTCCGCCCCCGGAGACGGCAAAGTGCGAGCAGACGTTGGGCTTCTCGTGGAACTCCGGATCGGGGCGGTTGGGGGCGAACGTGTTGTAGATCGAGCCGATGCTGCCCGCCTCGGCGTAGTGGATGACGACGAGCTTCGGCGAGCGCAGCCTCCACTTGAAGTGCCCGTAGTGCCGCTTCGAGTAGCCGGCCATGTCCCTCTTGCGGCCCTTCTTGTAGGGGATCGGCTTCTTCTTGAGGGCGGGCTTGGCGGCGGCGGCCTCCGCGCTCGGGGGAGCCTCGCCGCCCGCG
>JBOGZI010000277.1:0-14154 GCA_050697275.1 Solirubrobacterales bacterium
GTCGAGCGGCGTCGGCAGCGTCGCCTCGATTCCGTAGGAGAGACCGGTCTGGAAGTAGATGAAGCGGCCAACGTCGGCCTCCTGTGAGGCGCGCAGGACGTTGACCGTCCCCATCGCGTTGGTCATCACGTCGTGCTCCCAGGCCTCGCCGTCCTTGTAGGAGCACGCGGCGTGGGCGACCACCTCTGGCCTGAACTCGCCGAAGACGCGGTCGAGCGTCTCGCGGTCGGTGATCGAGCCCTCGACGATCTCGAGACCATCTTGAGGCGTGAGATTGTCGCGGCGACCGGTCTCGTAGTTGTCGATGACCAGCACCTCGTTTCCCTCGACGAGCAGCCGATCGGCGAGGTGGGAGCCGAGGAACCCGGAGCCGCCGGTGATCAGCACTCTCATCGTTGCGCCAAACCCTTTCTTCTGCCTTCGGAGACTGGCGAGCGTAGCGCCTAGGAGCCGGGGATCGGCACGAGCCCCTCGAGCACGGTTCTAGCCACCTGGCGCGGGTCGTGATGCTCCTCGACGAAGCCGCGGCTCGCCCGCCCGAGGGCGAGGCGGCGTTCCCGGTCGACCACGAGCCCGCGTAGGGCGTCGCGCAGCGTCTCCGGCGTCGCACGCACGATCGGAAGCTCGGAGCCGAAGGGATTGTCCTCGTCGTCGATGTGGCAGATCACCGGCCTGCCCAGCGCCATCACCTCGAGTGCGAAGCCGCCGTACCAGCCGAGGTGGAGCTGATCGACCGCGAGGTCAGCGCGGACGAACTCCCGCAGCGCCTGCTCGCGGCTGACGCCCTCGACCAGTTGGAGCCTGACCGGGAGCCCCTCGGCGCGGAGCTCGGCGATCGCGCCCTCGACGTGCTCGGTTCCCTTGATCCCCCGGTGGGAGGGGGCATGGGCGACGGTCACCTCTTCCCCGCCGGGCGGCGGCACCGGCTTCACCTCCTGCGGGTCGACGCTTGCGTAGGGGCGGAAGCTCGCGCCCGGCAGCCACTCGTGCAGGTCGGGATTGACGTAGAAGGTGCGATCCGCGTTGGCCAGCATCAGCGCGCGCCGCGGCGGCTGCATCAGCCGCATGTACTCGAGGTACTCCGGCTCCTGGAAGCCCCAGGGGTTCGCCTCCGGCGGGCGGGCGTCGTCACCGTGGAACTGGGCGATGATCGTCTTGCCCATCCGCTTCAGCAGCGGCATCTCGGTGTAGAGGCGGCCGTGCCGCAGCCGCTGCACGACGGTGTAGCCGTACTCGAAATGGATCACGTCGTAGCGCATCGCCTCCCGCGCCACGGCGCGCAGCAGCTTCAGCCATCCGCCCAGCCAGGTCGAGCCGTTCAGCCCGATCTCGATGTCGTGCTCGTAGCCGAAGGGGTGGGGGTCGAAGACCATCACGTCGCTCTCGAAGCCGAGCGCCCGCTCACCGCGCGAGAGGCCGACCGGATCCCCTCCGGTATTGAGGCCCACGTGCAGGATGCGGGCCGGACGCTTGGAGCTCGTGGCCCTCATCGCGAGCGGGAGGGTAACGCCGACCTTCGAGCCGCTACCGTCCCCGGTCGCGCGATCCACCCGCGTCGCCACGCCAATGCCCAGCCTCGAGAACTCACGCGTACTGGTGATCGGCGGAGCCGGCTTCATCGGCTCCCACATCGTCGATCAGCTCACCCGCGAGCCTGTGCGGGAGATCGTCGTGCTCGACAACTACGTACGGGGGACTCCCGCGAACCTCGAGTCGGCCCTGCAGGACGAGCGCGTCAGCGCGGTGGAGGGCAGCATCCTCGATCGCGAGCTCCTCGCCCGGCTGATGGAGGGCACCGACTACGTCTTCCACCTCGCGGCCCTGTGGCTGTATGAGTGCGTGCACGAGCCGCGCGCCGCCGTCGAGCACAACGTCATCGGCACCTTCAACGTGATCGAGGCGGCCCAGGCGGCGGGCGTGAAGAAGGTCGTCTACTCCTCCTCGGCCTCGGTCTATGGCGACGCGATCGAGACGCCGATGACAGAGGCGCACCCGTTCAACAACCGCACCACCTACGGCGCGACCAAGATCGCCGGCGAGCAGCTCTTCCGCTCCTTCAACGAGCAGCACGGTCTCGACTACGTCGGCATGCGCTACATGAACGTCTACGGCCCGCGCATGGACTACAAGGGCACCTACGTCAGCGTGATCATGAAGGTGCTCGACAAGATCGAGGCGGGCGAGCCGCCGAAGATCTTCGGGGACGGCTCGCAGGCCTACGACTTCGTCCACGTCGACGACGTGGCCAGGGCGAACATCCTCGCGCTGAAGAGCGATGCCACCGACGTCAACCTCAACGTCGGTACCGGCGTCAAGACCACGATCAAGGAGCTGGTCGACACGATGCTGGAGCTGACCGGCTCCGAGGTCGATCCCGAGTACCAGCCCGAGGAGGAGACCTTCGTCACCCACCGGGTCGGCAGCACCGAGCTGGCCGAGGAGCTGACCGGCTTCCGGGCGGAGGTCCCGTACCGCGACGGCCTGCGCTCGGTGATCGAGTGGCGGGCCAGCGACAAGGCCGCGACGGCCTCAGCCTGAGCCGGACCCGGCTCCGATCACGTTCCTGACGCCTCGCTCGAAGGGAGTCGGCTGGAAGTCGGGCAGCAGACGCCTCAGCTTCGAGCAGTCGGCTATCAGGCCCTTCGGCTCGCCCTCGCCGGTCGGGTCGAAGACCGGCTCGGTACCCAGGGCGCGGCCGATCTCCTCGGCGATCTCCCGGATCCCGAGCGCCTGCTCGCCGGCAACGTTGACCAGCTCGAACCCCGGGTCTCCCACACCGCCTCCCAGCAGCCCGTGGGCGACGAGGGCGAGGTCGTCCACGTAGATCGGGCTGAGCAGCAGGCCGCGATCGCCCTCGAGCTTCACCGGCTCACCCTCGCGCACCCTGCGGACGAGGTCCGGGATCAGGCGAACCCGCTGCCCGGGCCCGTACGGGGTGAAGATCCGGAGGGCCAGCCCGGAGAGCAACTCGCCATAGGAGTTGACCAACAGCTCGGCGCTGCGCTTCGCGGCCGCGTAGAAGCCGGAGCAGTCGAGCTCCGCCTCCTCTGTGAGCGGAGCGGACGAGCCCGCATAGAGGCTCGCAGTCGAGGCGAGCACGAAGCGGGAGGCGCCGACGAGGCGTGCGTAGTCGAGGAGCCGAGCGGTCGCGCCAACCGCCAAGTCGAGCACGTCCTCGGTGCCCTCCGGGAAGTCGCGGTCCCGGCTGGACTGGGCGAGGTGCACGACCGCATCCATCTGGGGCGGCAGGCCCCGCTCGAAGCCGCGCTCGGCGAGATCGCACTCGAGCCACTCGACCCCCTCCTTGGCGGGGGGTGGGGTGTTCCCCGGGCGAACGATCGCGACGATCTCGACACCCTCGGGCGCCAGCTCCACGAACCTGCGGCCCAGAAACCCGGCGGCGCCGGTGACCAGGGCTCTCAGCTGCCCTCCTCGCCGGCCGGCCGTTCCGCCCGCACGCTGATCCCGCTCTCGCTTACGTCCAGGTGGACGACCTCCAGGCCCTGCTCCCGGCACCAGTCGAGCACCTCATCCTCGGTGTGCCTCGAGGCGTACGTCGGGTGGTACCAGTCGAAGTTGATCAGCGTGCTCAGCTCCTCGCCGAGCTCCTCGTTCCAGTAGCACTTCAAGAAGCACCAGTAGATGAGGCGCTGCACGTCGTGCTCTCCCGGCTCGATGCCGAGCAGGGGAACACCCTTCTCGAGCCGGATGCTGACGTCCAGCTCGGAGAGCTCCCGGCCGAGCTCGGTGAGCTGCTCGCTCAGCTCCATGCACTCGTCGACGCTCATCCTCGTGGTCAGGGCACGGACGTGCTCGTCGGCCAGCTCGCGCATCATCGCCTTCTCGCGGTAGACGTAGACCGCGATCTGCCCGCCCGGCCGGAGCAGCCTGGCCAGGGTGCGGAACGCCCGCGGGCAGTCGGGCGTGTGGTGGATGACCTGATCGGAGACGACGAGGTCGAAGCTCTCGGGAGGAAACGGCGGGTCGAGGATGTCGCCCTGGACGAAGTGGAGGTTGGACAGCTCGCCGAACGCCGCCTGGGCGCCGCCGACGCTCTCGGAGAGGTCCATGCCGACGACCTCGTGCTCGGTCAGACCCGCGAAGCGAGCCGCGTTCAGTCCCGGGCCGGTGCCGGCGTCGAGGATCCGCTCCCGGTCGGCCAGGAACTCGGCGAGGCCCTTCTCGTCGCCGAACCCGAAGCGCCGATCGAACCACTCGCGCTGCATGACCGCGAGCCGATCCCGCTGCTCGGGGTCGAGGCGCGCCCACTTGGCGCCGAAGGTCTCGGCGCTGGCGCTCTGCTCGCCGCCGGGATCCGTTACCCCGCTCGGGATCATGCGCGGGACCCCGCCCCGGATCGGAAACGCATGCCCGCCCTCGTCGCTGAGGCTCCCCTCGGCCGCCTCCTCGCCGGCGCCCGGCTCACCGTTCAGGTGCAAGGGCCGGTGGTCGCCGGGTGAGACGAGAACGTCTAGGAGGCTGGGTTTCATGCCTCGAGGAAGGTACGGCACCAGTGCTCGAAGGTGAGCAGCGACCAGAGCAGCAGCCGGCGGTTCGCGCGCCCCTCGATGTGGTCCTCGACCAGGGGCTGCACCCCGCGGGGATCGAGGTACTCGTAGATCGCCGCATCCGAGCTGAGCAGCGTCTCGCGGACGTAGTCGATGCTGTCCCCGCGGAACCAGCTCGAGTCGGGGCCGGTGAAGCCCTGCTTCACCTGGTGCGTGATCTCGTCGGGCACATAGCGGTCGATCACCTCCCGCAGCAGCAGCTTCCCGTCCCTGGTCTTCTCGAAGTAGCGCTGCGTCTTCGGGCCGGGCTCGTTCTCGTCGAGCGCGACCACCCGCTGGAGGTCCCTGAGCTTGAGGCGGACCGGAAGCCGCTGTGCGAACTCGACCAGATCGTTGTCGAGGAACGGCACCCGGTTCTCGAGGCTGTGCGCCATGTTGAGCTTGTCCTCGACCACGAAGAGGCCATGTAGGAAGGTCTTCGCCTCCAGATAGAGCGAGTGGTTGATGTAGTCCTCGGGCGACTCCGGTGCGCTCGAATCCGGGAAGGCCGTGCGGAAGATGTCCACCGCGCGCAGCTCGTTGATCTCGCGCCACACCTTGGGCGCGAAGAAGGAGGGCAGCACGCTGTTCGGGATCAGCCGGGACCAGAAGCGGAAGTACTTGTCGATGTAGTCGTCGAAGTCCTCGTTGACCACCGCCCGGTAGTAGCGCCAGGGATATCCCGCGAACAGTTCGTCCCCGCCGGACCCAGTGAGGATCACCTTCACGAACTTGCTGGAGAGGCGGGCGACGTAGTAGTTGGGGTAGCTCTGGCCGACGCGAGGATCCTCGAGGTGCCAGATCAGGGCCGGCAGGCAGCGCTCCATGTCACCGGCCTTGAGCACCGCCTCGTAGTGCTCGGTCCGGAACCGGTAGGACATCGCCTCCGCCTTCGCCCGCTCGTCGACCCCGGCCTCGAGGCCCATGCTCGAGGTCGTGTCGAACCCGACGGTGAAGGTGTTCAGGTAGGGGAGCTCCTGCGCCGCCAGCGCCGTGATGCTTCCCGAGTCCACCCCCCCGCTGAGCTGGGCGCCGACCGGGACGTCGGCGACGAGCTGGCGGCTGACTCCCTGTCGCAGCAGCCGGTCGAGCTCCTCGCGAAGCTCGTCGTCGGAGCTGCCGTCGACGCTCTCGCGGAACTCGAAGTCCCAGTAGCGCTCGGCCCTCGCCGCCGGGGCTCCCGCCCTCGCCACCAGGAAGTGCCCGGGGGGCAGCAGCTTGACGCCCTTGAACAGCGTCCCGTCGGTGAAGATGTTCTGGAAGGTGAAGTACTCGAGCAGGTGCGGGAGGCTCAGCTCGGCCCCGATCGAGGGATGCTGGAGCAGCGCCTTGACCTCGGATCCGAAGACCAGCTGGCGGTCGGACTCCGCGTAGTAGAGGGGCTTGATCCCGTAGCGGTCGCGGGCGAGGAAGAGTTCCCGCGCGCGCCGGTCCCAGATCGCGAAGGCGAACATGCCGTTGAAGCGGTCAAGGCATCGCGGCCCCCACTCGGCGTAGGCGTTGAGGACGACCTCGGTGTCGGTGGCGGAGCGGAACCGGCGCCCGGCCCGCTCCAGCTCCCCCCTCAACTCCCTGAAGTTGTAGAGCTCGCCGTTGTAGGTGATCACCAGATCCCCCGACTCGTCGGCCATCGGCTGATGTCCGGACTCCCCCAGGTCGATGATCGCCAGCCGCCGGTTGGCCAGGCCCACCGGGCCGTCGACGAACTGTCCCTCGTCGTCGGGGCCGCGGTGGGCGATCACGTCCCCCATCCGACGCAACAGCTCGATCGGCACGCTCTCGCTCCCCCGGTCCAGTACACCCGCGATCCCGCACATGGTCAGGCCCTGGCCGGCTGAGCCTGGGGCGCGCTGCGCGCATCCGCCTCCGGAGGATGCTCTCGTGGCAACTCGGCGGGCAGCGGGGTCCCCTGCCAGAGATGGGAGACGATCTCCTCCCACCCCCGCCCCACCGCTTCGAGGGAGTGGTAGCGGAGCGCAAACTCGCGGCCCGCCGCCCCCACCCGGGCCCTCAGCGCGGGATCGCGGACGAGCCGCCGCAGCTCGTCCTTGACCGTGGCGAGATCGGCGTCGACGATCGGGCAGGCCCGCAGCGCGGTGGCATGGCGCGCCTCACGCGGCATCCCGCTCAGCGCCGACATCACCGGCTTCCCGGCGGCGAGGCCCTCGAGGGCGAACAGGGCGTAGCCGGCGATGAACTGATCGGCGACCACGCCGGCGTCGAGCACGGCTCTGCGCACCTCTTGGTTGGGGCGCTTCTCGTAGAGGTCGAGGCGCACCGGCAGGCCCTCGTGGCGGAGCTCCTCCACCGCTCGGACCAGAGCCGCCGTGCCTTTGACGTGGCGATGGTTTGGGGCGTGGATCACCACCACCTCGCCCCGGTCTCCGTCAGGGCTTCCCGCAGCGCCGGGGTACTGCGAAATGTCGATCGCGAGCTGAGTCACCCAGAGGACGTCCGCCCGAGGCATGTAGCCGTTCTGGTAGTTCCGGATCACCACGTCCGCCCAGCGGGTGAAGTAGTCCACCCGCCGCCTCACCTCCCCGGCCAGCGTCTCGAAGTACGGATAGTCTCGCAGCAGGGCGTCCTCGGTCACTCCCAGGTGGCCCGGGACCGCGATGTCGCCACCGTAGGGCGAGACGACCAGCTTCTTCCCGGCGATCCGCAGCAGACGTCCCTCCTGCCAGCGCAGGCAGGTGTTCCGCAGGAAGCCCCCGTTGAAGAACGCCATCTGGATGTCGGCGTGGAGCAGCGTCCAGGCGAAGATGCAGTAGTCGCGCACCAACTCCGAGAGGCGCCCGGAGCCGAGGAGGTCCCGGCGCTCGAGATCGAAGTCGTCGCGCTCATAGATCGAGTAGACCCCGTCCACCACGGTGGTGCTCCGGTATCCGAGGCGGCGCATCGCCTCAGACCAGTACTTGACGCTGATCAGCGGCTCCGGTCCCCAGACGAGCCGCGGGAGCTTCCGGCGGCGCCGCCGCGTCGCGGTGCCCGCCCGGGCGACCAGGGCGACGATCGACAGCCCCGCGAACGCTGCGATCGCCTCCACCCTTGGGAGAGCACTGCGGGCGTTTAGGAGAGCACTGCGGGCGATGCGAGCAGAGATCGCCACCGGCACCCGCAGCGCCCTGAGTGGGTCCCTGATCGCCCCCTGCGCCCGGTACCGCAGCGCCCTCGCCCTGCTTCCGTGCTGCCGCTCGTAGCCGGACGCCAACAGGTAGTGGTTGGCGAACCCGAGGCGCCGCTGGCGGCCGAGCCTCGAGCGCGCCTCCGGGAACTCCCGCAGGAACTCCCGCAGGAGATCGATGCGCTTCAGGTGGTCGTTCCCCGCCCGCAGGCTGGTGTTGCCGCGGTGACGCCGGTACAGCGCCAGCACCTCGTCGATCCCGGCGAGCTCCCAGTCCAGCGCCGCGACCAGGTGGAGCTGGTAATCGTCGCCATACGAGCGGTCGCGGTCGCGCAGGCCGATGCCGCGCTGCTCGAGGATCCGGCGGCGAAACATGATCGTCAGCGACCCGATGAAGCAGCCCTCGACGAACAGGGGCACCAGGTGGTCGCCCTCCCGCGGACTGGTGTCCCCCCAGGGCAGAGTCGCGCCGCTCTCCGAGTCGAACGCCTCGAAGGCCGTGTAGACGATGCCGACCTCGGGACGCCTCCGCATGAGCGCGACCTGCTTCTCCAACTTGCCCGGCAGCCACAGATCGTCCGAGTCGAGCCAGCAGATCAAGTCTCCGCGAGCCATCGCCAGCGCCTGGTTCCGACGCCTGCAGGGACCGATTGACTCCTCCCCGAGCGAGACCCGCACACGTCCCGGGTAGCGGCGGGCGTACTCCTCGAGGATCTGCGGGGTCGAGTCCGTCGAGGCGTCGTCGACCGCGACGATCTCGAGGTTCTCGTAGCTCTGCTCGAGGACGCTGTCGAGCGCGGCCGCCACGTACGCCTCGTGGTTGCACGCGGCCATGATCACGCTCACGAGTGGCTGCTTCGTACTCACGGCCACGTAGTTTGCCGTCCCGCCAGCTTCGGCGCCCGCCTAAGATGCAGTGCTCTCCAGGGTGATGCCGAAGCGAACCCAGCAAGCGGACCAGGGGCTGAGCGGAGTCGCCGTCCAGGAACCCGCCGAGGCCACGCGGCTGCAGGTCTCGGTCGTGATTCCCTGCCTGAACGAGGCGGAATCGATCGAGACCTGCGTCAGCGAATCTCACAGGGCGCTGGAGGCCGGCGACTATGACGGCGAGGTGATCGTCGTCGACAACGGCTCGACCGATGAGAGCGCCTCGCTGGCGGAGGCGGCCGGTGCGCACGTCGTGCACGAGGCTCGCCAGGGCTACGGCAACGCCTACCTGGCGGGCCTCGCGGCGGCGCGGGGCGACCACATCGTGATGATCGACGCCGACCTCACCTATGACATCCACGAGCTTCCCCACTTCGTCGACGAGCTGGAGCAGGGCGGCGACCTGGTGCTGGGGGACCGGATGGAGGGGATCCAGCCCGGGGCGATGCCCTGGCTTCATCGCTACGTCGGCAACCCGGTCCTCACCGGGCTCCTCAACCGGTTCTACGACGCCGATGTCAAGGACGCGCACTGCGGGATGCGGGCGCTCCGGCGGGAGATCCTGCCCCAGCTCGACCTACGCACCAGCGGCATGGAGCTGGCCTCGGAGATGGTGATCCGGGCCGCCAAGATCGGACTCGAGATCCGCCAGTTCCCGATCGAGTACCGGCCGCGCCAGGGCGAATCCAAGCTCTCAACTTGGCGGGACGGCTGGCGGCATCTTCGCTTCATCCTCGTCCACAGCCCGACCCACCTCTTCTTCATCCCCGGAGGGTTGATGCTGGCGCTCGGCGCGCTGGTGATGATCAGCGTCCTGGCCCAGATCGACGTGTTCGGCCGCGAGTGGGACATCCACACCGAGATCGGCGGCGCGCTGCTTCTGATCGTCGGCACCCAGGTGATCGCCCTCGGGCTCTGCGCTCACGCCTACGGCATCTACTTCATGGGCGAGAAGGACACCTGGTTCCAGCGGATGCGAGACCGCTACCGGCTCGAGCACGGACTGCTCCTGGGCGGGGTGATCGTTCTCGCCGGGCTCGTCCTCGGCGGCATCCTGGTCGGCACCTGGATCGACCGCGGTTTCGGCGAACTCTCCGAGCAGCGGATCGCGGTGCTCGCCGCAGCCTTGATCACGGTCGGGGTTCAGGTCGTCTTCACTTCGTTCCTGCTCAGCATCCTGGGCCTGCGCCGTCCGCGCTAGGCATGAGGATCGGCTACGCCGTCGCGGCGGGAATCGCCGCCGTGATAGCGGCGGTGGCGATCTTCCTGGCGAGCGCGGAGCGCCGTGTGATCGGCACCAACACAATCGGCCCGCTGTACGCGGCGGTCTCCCTGTTCCCGGAGAGGCCGGTCTGCGAGCGCGTGAAGCGCGTGCCGGCGGGGGCGGGTTATCTGCGACTGCGGGTTGAGCTCACCGAGAGCATCGTCAAGGGGGCGGGGTCCTCCTCGACGATCCGAGGCATTCGCGTCGATCTCGCCGACTCTCGCGGGAGGCTTGCGTCTGGCGTCGCCCACGACTTCGAGGAGGGGCTGATCGAGGTTCCGCTCTCGCGTGAGGGCCGAGCGGCACGCAACGCCCGGCTCTGCGTCCACAGCCTGGACCGGCGGCTGCTCTCGCTCTTCGGTGAGGACAAGCGGCCGTTCCCGGGCGCTCCTCCGGACAAGTGGGAGCAGCGGTTCGCGGTCACCTTCCTCCAATCCGACCCCTCGAGCCGGCTCGCCCGCGTCGACACCGTCGCCGAGCGCTACGAGCTCACGCAGGGCGGCTTGGTCGGCGGCTGGACGCTCTGGCTGGCCGGCCTGCTCGCCGTCGCCGCCTCGACGCTCGCCCTGTGGCTGGTGGCGCGGGGACCCCGGCGGCGATGAGGCGGCTCCGCTCGATAGCAGGCGGCCTGGCCGGGGCGGTGGGCGGGGTTCCGCCCGCCGGCTGGCTGTGCGCCCTCGTCGCCGTGATGAGCGGCAGCGCCTGGGCGCTGATCGCTGCTCCCTTCCAGGTGCCCGACGAGCCGGGGCACTTCGCCTACACCCAGTACCTGGCCGAGGCCGGCGAGCCGCCGACCAACGACCGCGGCGCGGGGCCCTACTCGCAGGAGCAGCTCAGGGTGATGGACGCGATGCGCTACAAGCAGGTGCAGGCCCGGACGGACAACCGGCCGATCACGACGCGCAGGGCCCAGCGCCGCCTCGAGCGTGCCCTGAAGGCCCCGTCCAGCAGGCGAGGTGAGGGCGGCCCCACCCACGCCAGCTACAACCAGCCGCTCTACTACGCGCTCGAGCTGATCCCCTACCGGCTGGTTCCGTCGGCCAATCTGTTCGACCGCCTCTACGCGATGCGGCTCTTCTCGGCGCTGCTCTCGGGATTCACGGTGCTCTTCGCCTTCCTCTTCCTCCGCGAGCTGCTGCCGTCGACGCCTTGGGCCTGGACGGTCGGGGCCCTGGCTGTCGCCCTTCAACCTGTGTTCGGGAACATCTCGGGGGCGATCCACAGCGACAACCTCCTGTATTTCGCGTCCGCCGGAGTGTTCCTGATGCTGGCGGTCTGCTTCCGGCGAGGTCTCACGCCCTGGCGCGGCGCCGCGCTCGGTGCGTTCGCAGCGGCGGGTCTGCTCGCCAAGCCGACGATGCTCGGCCTGGTGCCGGGAATCGCGCTCGGGGTCCTGCTTCTCCTGCCTCGATCCAATCGCGAGGAGCGTGGAGCGGCGATCGGGGGCGCCGTTGCCGCCGCCGCCTGCGCCGCTTTGCCGGTGATCGCCTACGTGCTGCTCAACTCGGAGGTGTGGCACCGGGGCGAGTACTTCGCGACCGGCTCCGATCAGACGGAGGGGGGATCGGCGCAGCCCGCGTCCGCGACTGCCGCGGCAGCGAGTGCGAAGACGCTCGGCGGCTACCTCGAGTACCTCTGGCAGTTCTACCTGCCCAGGCTCCCCTTCATGAGCGACCAGTTCGACGGTTACCCCGTCGCCGACGTCTGGTTCGACGGACTCGTGGGCCGCTTCGGCGGGCTCGACTACGGCTTCGGGACCGCCGTCGACGCCGTGGCGGTGGTCACCTACGCGGTCCTGATCACCCTCGCCGGCCGCGAGCTGTTTCGCAGGCGCCGCAGCCTCGGCCGAAGGCCCCTGGAGCTGCTCACCTATGGTGCCCTGGCGCTCGGGTTGCTGGTCGCGGTTCACAAGGCCGGATACGACAACCGCACCGCCGAGATCCAGGGCTTCGAGCAGGCGCGCTACCTCTTCCCGCTGCTCGCCCTCTACGCCGCGGTCGTGGCGCTGGCGGCGCGCGGCGTCGGCAGCCGCTTCGGCCCCGCCGCCGGGGTGCTGATCGTCTCGCTCGCGATCGCCCAGACCATGCTCGCCCTGCTGCTCACCCTGACGCGGTACTACGGCTAGGCTGCCGCGGTGCGCGTTTCGGTAACAAGCGGCGCGGAATCCGCCGGGGCGAATTGAGCATGGCGCGAGCGATCGTCACCGGCTCGGGAGGATTGGTCGGGTCGGACTCGGTCCGGCGCCTGATCGAGAGCGGCTGGGATGTGATGGGATTCGAGAACGACATGCGGGCCCGCTTCTTCGGCCCCGAGGCCTCGACCGCCCACGTCACCGAGCAGCTGCTCGAGACCTACGCGGAGTTCCGCTCGATCGAGGTGGACATCCGGGACCCGGACGCGGTCCGGCGCATCTTTGCCCAGCAGGGGCCCGGACTGGAGCTCGTCATCCACACCGCGGCCCAGCCCTCCCACGACTGGGCGGCGCGCGAGCCCCAGACCGACTTCGGCGTCAACGCGATCGGCACCCTCAACCTGCTGGAGGCAACCCGCGAGAGCGCCCCCGAGGCCAGCTTCGTCTTCATGTCCACCAACAAGGTCTACGGGGACCTGCCCAACAGCCTGCCGCTCGAGGAGACCGAGACGCGCCTGGAGCTGCCGCGGGACCATCCCTACTACGAGGGGATCGACACCTCGATGTCGATCGACCGCTCCACCCACTCGCTGTTCGGGGTCTCGAAGGCGGCGGCGGACCTGCTGGTGCAGGAGTAGGGCCGCTACTTCGAGATGCCAACCGTCTGCTTCCGCTGCGGCTGCATCACCGGCCCCTCCCACGCCGGCGCCAAGCTGCACGGCTTCCTCGCCTACCTGATGAAGTGCGTGGTCACCGGCACCCGCTACACGGTCTTCGGCTACGGCGCCAAGCAGGTGCGCGACAACATCCACAGCGCCGACCTGGTCGAGGCCAGCCTCGAGTTTCACCGCTCGCCTCGCGCGGGCGCCGTCTACAACATCGGCGGCGGCCGGCACTCCAACTGCTCGATGCTTGAGGCGATCGAGGCCTGCGAGCGGATTGCGCGCCTCGAGCTCGACTGGGAGCTCAGCGACGAGGCCCGGATCGGCGACCACCGCTGGTGGATCAGCGACCTGGCTGAGTTCGGCCGCGACTACCCGGATTGGGAGCAGCAGCACGACATCGACTCGATCCTCCGCGAGATCCACCACGCGAACGTCGAGCGCTGGGTGAGGGCGCCGGCATGATGCTCTCGGTCGTCATCCCAGACTGAGGGACGCCCTGGCCAGACTGGCCACCTCCACCTGGTTTCTGGCGGGCCTGATCACGCTGCTCAGCTGGGCGCCCTTGCCCGAGCCCGGGAACGGCCCTGATCCGTCGTGGATGACGGCGCTGCACCTGGCGGCGGCGGAGGGGCTCGACTTCGGCACCGAGGTGATCTTCACCTTCGGCCCACTTGGCTTCCTGACCGCGCCGCTGGTGATCGACGACACCACCGCGGTCCTCTCCTTCTCCTACGAGCTGCTCGTCAGGTTCGCCCTGGCGGCGACGCTGATCTGGACGGCGAGACGTAGCTTCTCCCTGATCGTGGCTGTCGTCCTCGTCCTGGCGGCGACGACGATCGTCCTCAAGCCGGCCGCGCTCGTCCCGATCGACGGGGCCGATCCGGTGGTGATCGTCGCCTTCATCTGGTGCGTGGTGGCACTGACCCCCGAGGCACCGCGATTCAGCGCGCCCCTTCTGATCTACGGCGGCGCCGTGCTGAGCGCGATCACCCTGCTGGTCAAGGTCAGCAGCGGCATCCTGCTCGTGCTCCTCTGTGTCCTCGCCATCATCGGGTTGGCCGGGAGTCGACCGCGAAACCTCGGCCTGTTCGCCGGCACCTACCTGGCGACGCTGGTCTTCCTCTGGCTGGCCACCGGGCAGGCCCTGATCGACTTCGGCGACTATCTGAGCGCGGCGTGGGAGATCACGACCGGTTTCTCGAGCGCGATGGTCTCCGATCTGCCGGAGGTCGGGTGGGATCGGCTCGCGGCGGCGCTGATGATCCTCGGCGCCCTCGGGGCGACCGCCCTGGCCTGCCGCGGCCGTGCGATCACTGCCCGTGTGCTTCTGCTGGGCCTGATCGTCACCATCTTTGCCCTCTTCCAGTTCAAGGACGCCTTCGTCCGGCACGACGTTCAGCACGTCACCCGCTTCCCGGCGGCGATGCTCGCGCCCTGGTTTGCCTTTCGGTGGAGCGGGCGCGAGTCCCTCGTCGCCCTGGCGGCGATCGTGGCCA
>JBOGZI010000278.1:0-5235 GCA_050697275.1 Solirubrobacterales bacterium
CCCGCCAGGCGCTCCGCCCCCGCCGCGGCGAGGGCATCCGCGAGGCGGCCGAGGAGCTCAACCGCGCCGGGAGCTGTGCGGAGACGACGCCCGCGGGGACGGAGCGGCATCGCCCGACTGAGCTCCGATAATCCGCGCCGATGCGGATCCTGCTCGTCACCCAGATGTGGCCCTCGCCGGAGGAGCCGGATCTCGGCAGCTTCCTGGTCCCGATCCGCGGGGCGCTGGCGGAGCAGGGGCACGAGGTCGAGGTCGCGGCGATCAGCCGGCGCGGCGGCGCCCAGACCAAGTACCTGCGCCTGATCCGCGAGGCGGTCGCCGCCGGCCGCCGCAACCGGCCCGACGTGGTCTTCGCCCACTTCCTCTTCCCGGCGGGCTATGCGGGAGCCCGGGCGGCACGCGCGGCCAAGGCCCCGCTGGTGGTCATGGCGCACGGCCAGGACGTCGCCAACCTGGGACGGATCCCGGGCGTGACCGCGATCACCCGGCACGTCGTGAAGCGCTCGGCCGCCGTGATCGCCAACTCCCGCTGGCTCGCCGGTCGCCTCGCCGAGCGGATTCCCGCGGCGGGTGAGAGGACAACGATCGCCGACTGCGGGGTGGACCTGGAGGCCTTCTCCCCCCGCGACGCCGGCCCGGCGCGCCGGCAGCTCGGCTGGGAGGGCGATGGGCCCGCCTTCCTCTGCGTCGGCTCGCTGATCGAGCGCAAGAACGTGGTCAGGCTGGCCGACGCCTTCGAGTCGCTGGGGCACGGGCGGCTCGCCTTCGTCGGGGACGGGCCGCTCCGACCCACCCTGGAGAGGCGCAGGGACGTGCGCGTGGTCGGGCGCATCCCCCAGGCAGGCGTGCCCGACTGGATCGCCGCCTGCGACGTCCTCTGCCAGCCGTCGCTGGTCGAGCCCTTCGGCCAGGCGGCGCTGGAGGCGATGGCGATGGAGCGCGGCGTGGTCGCGACCACGGTCGGCGGCCCGCCCGAGTTCGTCACCCCGGAGGCCGGCGTCCTGGTCGATCCGGAGGACACCGCCGCGCTCGCCGGGGCGCTTCGGCAAGCCGCCGAGCTGCCCAGCCCGAACCCGGCGGCCCGCCAGGCGGCCGCCGAGCACGACGTCCGCAAGCAGGCGGCGAAGATGGCCGCGGTGCTGGAGCGGGCGATCAGTCAGGCCAAGCGGGACTGAGCGCTGGTGACGTTCCCTTCTCCGATCAGAAGCGCGCGTCCTCGTCGCGCTGCTCGGCCTCGAGGGTCTCCTGGCCTCGCGCCGGGCGCGCCGGCAGGCTCTGCAGGCGCTCCAGGATCGCACGGGGCGTGAGCCAGCGCCCTGCCGCGCGGCGCTCCTCGTCGCTGAGGAAGCCGGTGGCGACCAGCAGCACCGGGTAGGCGAGCCAGACCGCGGTGCGCGCAGCAAGGCCGCCGAGGCCGTCGGTTGGCAGCAGCAGCTCGCCGGCCGCGACCAGCAGCACCGCGAGGGCGGCGACCTGGCCCAGCCGCAGCCACTCATAGGGGACGTGGAAGAGGCGCTGGGTGAAGACGTACATCAGGACGAGCACCACCGCGTAGGAGGCGACCAGGGCGATACCCGCCCCGACGATCCCGAACTCGGGGATCAGGGCGAGGTTGAGCCCGATGTTCGCCAGGGTCCCGGCGGCGGTGGCCGGGAAGTTGAACTCGGTCCGACCGGTGCGGCCGAGCACCACGACCAGCACGAGATAGAGCGCGTAGAGCATCACCCCGGTCGAGACCAGGCCGACGGCCTCAAAGGATTCGAAGAACTCCGGGGCGGCCAGGGTGCGGACGATCCAGCGCGAGAGCAGCCACATCCCGGTGACGAAGAAGGTGCAGACGGCGACGAACCAGGTGACGATCACCGCGTAGGCGCGGCGCGCCTCCTCGTCGTCCTCGATCGAGTAGGCGAGCGGCGGCCAAGCGAGCTGGAAGCCCTTGACCAGCACGTTGACCGCCTGGGCGAACTTGACCGAGAGGCTGTAGAGCCCGGCGTCGGCGAGCCCGGCGAGCCGCACCAGGAGCAGGCGGTCGATGAAGTTGAGCGAGTAGAGCGAGAGCTCGGCCGGCATCGTCGGCAGCCCGAAGCGGGTGAGGCGGCGCAGCAGCGGGAAGTCGGGGATCAGCGCGAGCCGGCGCCGGTGTGCGATCAGCAGACCCGCCAGGAAGACCGCGCCGGTCGCGTACTGGCCGAGCAGCAGGCCCTCCGCGCCCTCGCGCTCGAAGACGACCAGCCAGACCGTCGCCGGGATGGTCACCAGCACGTTGGAGACCGTGAAGACGAGGAAGGCCTTGGCGCGCTCGTCGAGGCGGAAGAGCGCGAGCAGGAACTCATACATGGTGAAGACCCAGAGCCCGAAGAGCGCGATCCGGACCAGGCCCGGATCCGAGCGGTCCAGCAGCAGCTGCGAGATCGGCTCGGCGAGCGGCAGCGCGATCGCCAGCCCCGCCGTCGCCGTCCAGAACAGCGACGCGAACGACGTCTTGACGACCTGGTCGGGATCCTCGTCGCGCTCGTAGTAGAAGCGCAGCAGCGCCTCGATGACCCCGAGCCGGATCACGATGCTGGCCGCGATCACGCCGGTCAGCAGCACCTCGGCTGCGCCGTAGTCGGAGGGCGACAGATACCGCGTGTAGAGCGGCAGCAGCGCGACCGCGATCAGCTTCGAGATCACGCTGGAGGCGGTGTAGGCCGCCCCCGTGGTCGCCAGCCGCCGCAGGTATCCGGTCATCTAGCGACCCTGGCTGGTGAGCGCGGCGCCGGCCGCGAGCAGCGCCCAGCTGAGCGGATCGGTGAGATAGCCGGCGTAGCCGATCGTGTGGACGAGCAGCGCGCAGAAGGCGGCGGCGACCGCCACCCTGGCGGGGGCCAGCGCCCGGCCGGCCGGGCCCCTGCTCGGCGCATCGAGGGGCGCCCCGAGCCCCGGGGCGAGCGCGCGCATCCCGGAGAGCAGCGACCACAGCGCCACCGCGATCAGGCCCGCGTAGACGAGCAGGCCGACGGCCCCCTGCTCGGCGGCGACCGTGACCGGCTCGTTGTGCGAGCTGGTCGCCTCGCTCTGCTTGATGCCCTCGGCCTCGGCGAACTCCCGCGAGAACGAGGCCGAGCCGTATCCGTACAGGGGCCGCTCGCGGGCCAGCTCGAGACCACCCGAGACCAGGGTGGAGCGGCCCTCGGTGACCTGCCGGGCGGACTGATCGGAGGTGTCGCCCACCACCAGCACGCCCGCGACGGTGATCGCCGCGACCACGGGGGCGACGATCGCGGTCCAGCGGAGGCTCCAGCGCAGCGCGCCGACCACGGTCAGCCCGGCGAGCAGCGAGATGAAGCTGGTCTGCGAGAAGGCGGTGAGCAGTCCGGCGAAGGCGACCGCCACCCCGATCGCGAGCACCGCGGCCCGGCGCCTCTCGTCGATCCAGGCCAGGGCGACGACCGCGATCACGATCGCCACCGCCAGGAAGCGGCCGAAGATGTTCGGGTCCCAGAAGAGCGAGTTGACCCGGAAGTAGAAGTGGAAGTCGTTTGACAGCTCGAGCGCCGGGTTCCAGAAGATCTCGCCCGCGATGTGCTGCCCGATCCCGATCAGGGCGAACAGGCAGGCCTCGGCGAGCACCACCCCGAGGCAGAGCGCGAGCAGGCGGGCCGTCCAGCGCACCTCGGCCAGCAGGCAGAACATGACCGCGAAGGGGACGAGGAAGAAACCGACGTTGCGGGCGGCGAACGGCACGTCGCTGGAGTAGGAGGCCTGGAGCGCGTAGAGGCCGACCGCCGCGACCAGCGCCAGGAGCAGGGGCCGGGGCGCCTGGAGCCCTCCCGCCCCCACGCCCGCCTCGGCGTCGTCCTCGCGCCCGACCGCAGCGGCCGCCGCCCCCAGGGTCCCGGCGCCGATCACCAGATAGAGGGGTACGAGCAGGTTGGCGTCGTCCGACCCGCCGACGTCGATCGGGATCCGGAAGGGAAGCGCCGCGACGAGCAGCAGCGGCAGGAGCAGCGGCCAGCGCAGCAGGGCCGCGGCCAGTGCGGCCAGCGCCAGCGCCGCCCCGAGCGCCACGGCGGCGAACAGGGCGGGGCGGTCGCGCAGGGGCTCGAGCTCGTCCCAGCCCTGCCCGGTGACCAGCGCCAGCGCCATCGCCATCGCGACCACCATCGCGGCGGCGCGCAGGCGGCGGTCCCGGGCAAGCAGCGCCGCCGCGGCCGTCCCGGCCGCCGCGATACAGCCGAGCACTTCGAGGGTCTCGCTCACCGGGGCTCTTCGACCCGGAGCCGCTCGCCGGAGGTGGCGACCCGGTCGGCGTCGTCGAGGGTCAGCCGCAGGCGGTAGCGGCCCGGCGCCACCGCCACGCCGGCGCCTTCCAGCCCGTCCCAGTCGTAGCAATGGGGCTCGCCGCCGTCGAGCCGGGCCGCGGTCGCGAAGTTGCGGATCACGTCGCCGTCGGCGTCGACCAGGTCGACGCCGACCGTGTCATCGCGGGTGAGGAAGAAGCAGACCCGGTAGCGACCGGGCTTGGTCTTCATCCTGATGTTGCTGGCGACCGGCCCATCGCTCCTGGAGCTCTGGGTCACGACCATCGCCGCGACCGTCCCCGTGACGAGCGCGACCACTACCACAGCGGCGAGCGGCGCCACGGATCGCCTGGCTGGGGTCAGATCCCTTCGACCCCGGAGGTCGTGTCCGTGCCCTCGGTCGAGTCGGTCGAGTCGGTCGCTCCGCCGGCCTTGTCCTCGCCCAGCACGACGACCACTGCCGCTCCCTCCGCGACCCCGCGGATCTCGGTGGAGAGGGGCTCGGTGGCCTGGATGCCGACCCTGCTTCCAACCTGCCGTGCCGTCTCCTCGGCCCCGGTGTCGAACATCACGACGCTCTCCTCGAATGGAGTGTCCGTGTTGCTGACCGGGCCGACCTCGAAGTCGGCCGGCTTCAGCAGCTTCGCGAACTCGGCGGCGAGGCCCGGTTCGGCGGTGCTGTTCAGCACCGCCACCTTGGTCCGGGGTGCCTGCGACCTCTGAGCCCCTTCGCCGTCCCCTTCGCCGCCGCCGATCAACCGGGTGGCGCCGAAGGCGACCCCGGCGACCAGGATCAGCGCTCCGACGACGATCACCGCGGTCGAGCGCCCGTTGGAGAGCCAGGCCGGCCGGCCGGCCCCCGGGGCCTGTCGCCGCTGCTGGAAGCGCTGGCGCCGCTCCGCCGCCTGGCGGGCGAGCTCGGCGCGCCGGAAGGCCTCGCGCTCGTCCGGGG
>JBOGZI010000279.1:0-3328 GCA_050697275.1 Solirubrobacterales bacterium
GGCGGGGGCCGCGCTCCCCGCGCCCGAGGTAGATGTAGCAGCAGCGCTCCACCATCCAGACGAGGGCCTCGGCGGTGGGCCGGGCCCTCAGCGACTCGGGGATCAGGTCGGCGCCCTGCTCGGAGCGGATGTGCGCGGCGGTCGCCTCGATGAAGCGCTCGGCGATCGCGATCCAGACCTCCCGGACCTCCTCGTCGTAGGTCGAGACCTCGGTGGCGATGCGAAGCAGGTTGGCCTGATCGGCGTAGACCTTGACGACTCCCTCGATCGCGTCCCAGACCCGCTCGGCCGGCGGTCCCTCCCCGTGCCACCAGCGGTCCGCCATCTCGTAGAGCTCCTCGGCGACCTCCTCGACCGCCGCCAGCAGCAGCTCGTGCTTGTCGTGGAAGTGGGTGTAGAAGGCGCTCCGGGAGAGCCCGGCCGTCTTCGCGATCTGGTCCACGGTCAGGTCGCGGAACGGCGCCCCCTCCGCCAGCTCCAGGGCGGCCCCGATCACCTCGGTCCGGGTCCGCTCGCGGCGCTCCCGCCGCGAGCTGCGGCGCTCCGCGGCGCGGCGCGGCCGGGGCTTGGTGGTCGTCGCCATCGGCTCATCCTAACCATTTCCCGACACCGTGTCAGACACTGTGTGTGACGGGGTGTCCGAAAACTGTTAGGTTCCGCGGCGGAAAACCGAGCTGACCCGGAAGGAGGGCGGCGATGGCGCAGACACTCGAGGAGCTGGCGATGCAGGGCGACCCCGGCACGCTCGCCACCGACGAGCAGGCTTCGAGGATCCAGCTGCTCGACCCCCAGCAGCTCTACGAGCTCTGGGAGAGGCAGCACTGGCTCTCGCACGAGATCGACTTCGCCAAGGACAAGGACCACTGGCGCAACCTGACCGACGAGGAGCGCGACTGGTTCGTCTGGGGGCTCGCCTCGTTCTTCATCGGCGAGGAGCGGGTCACCACCCAGTTCTCCGGCCTGGTGATGGCCTACGAGGACGAGAGCGAGGAGGCGTTCCTCACCACCCAGCAGGTGGACGAGGCCCGCCACAGCCAGTTCTTCGACCGCTTCTACCGCGAGGTGATCGAGATCGAGGGCGACACCTGGGAGAAGCGGCTCGGCCGGGTGCGAGAGGAGCTCAACGACGCCTTCGTGAAGCTCTTCGACGAGGTGCTCGTCGAGGCCAATCAGCGGCTGGTCGCCAACCCCACCGATCCCGATGCCAAGGTCGACTATGTCACCACCTACCACATGGTGATCGAGGGCACGCTCGCTCTCACCGGGCAGAATTTCATCACGGACTACCTGGAGCGCAACGACCTGCTCCCCGGGTTCTGCGAGGGCTTCAAGAGGGTGGCGCGCGACGAGCACCGTCACGTCGCCTACGGCACTTGGTTCCTGAAGGAGCGCTGCGCCGGCGACGACGCCACCGCCGAGCGGATGCGGTCACGGTTGCACGAGCTGATTCCGATCGCCAGCGGGGTGCTCGTCCCGAAGGGAGCCGACCCGGAGAACTGGACCCTGCTCGACTACAGCGCCGAGGAGGTCAACGCGTTCGCCTTCAAGGCACTCAGCCGCCGGCTGAAGGCGATCGGCGTCCCCCTGGTTGCCGAGCAGGTGCCCGCCTAGCGCTCGATCCCAGCTTTACCCTTGATGCCGTGAGCGCTCACCCCCAGCGGGAGAACCTCGACTACGACTGGCTGGTGATCGGCTCCGGCTTCGGCGGATCGGTGAGCGCGCTGCGGCTGGCCGAGAAGGGCTATCGGGTCGGGATGCTCGAGTGCGGACGCCGCTACCGCGACGAGGACTTCGCCAAGTCGGCCTGGAACCTCCGCCGCTATTTCTGGGCGCCGAAGCTCGGCATGCGGGGCATTTTCCGGCTCACCTTCTTCAAGGACGTCCTGATCGCCTCGGGGTCCGGCGTCGGCGGCGGCAGCCTCGGCTTCGCCAACACGCTTTACCGGCCGCGGCCGGGCTTCTTCCGCGATCCCCAGTGGGCCGGAATGGCGCCCTGGGAGGAGGAGCTCGGTCCGCATTACGAGACCGCGGAGAGGATGCTCGGCGTCGTCCCCTACGACCAGGAGGGCCCCGCCGACCGCCTGCTGCGCGAGTACGCCGAGGCCACCGGGGTCGGCGACAGCTTCAAGGTGCCGAACGTCGGCGTCTACCTCGGCGAGCCCGGTCGGGAGGTCGAGGATCCGTACTTCGGCGGCGAGGGCCCGAGCCGCACCGGCTGCATCCGCTGCGGCAACTGCATGATCGGCTGCCGCTACGGGGCCAAGAACACGCTCGTCAAGAACTACCTCTGGTTCGCGGAGCGCCTCGGGGTCGAGGTGATGCCGGAGCGGATGGTGACCGAGATCCGGCCGCTGGGGGCGCCCGACGGCGGCGACGGCTACGCCGTCACCAGTCGCCGCGCCGGCGCCTGGCTCCGACGCCGCGAGGGCACGCTCACCGCCCGGGGCGTGGTGCTCGCGGCGGGCGCGCTGGGGACGAACAAGCTGCTCGCCGAGTGCCGCCACCGCGGCTCGCTGCCGCGGCTCTCGGAGAGGATCGGCGAGGTGGTGCGCACCAACTCGGAGTCGATCCAGGCGGTAACCGCGCCGGACGACACGCGCGACTTCGCCAAGTCGGTGGCGATCACCTCGAGCATCTATCCCGATCCCGACACCCACATCGAGGTCGTCACCTACGGCCACGGCGGGGACCCGATGAGCAGGCTGTTCTCGGCCCAGACCCGACCCGGGCGGCGGCTGACGAGGCCGTTCCGCTGGATCGGGGCGATGCTCCGCCACCCGCTCCGGACACTGCGGCTGCTCTGGCCGTTCGGGTGGTCGAGGCGGACGGTGATCCTGCTCGTGATGCAGGCGACCGACGCGGCGATGCGGCTGATCCCGAAGCGGAGGCTGCTCGGCCGGGGAATCAGGCTGCAGACCGAGCAGGACCCCGAGCGGCCGAACCCGACATACATCCCGGCCGCCTACGAGGCCGCCGAGTGGTTCGCGGAGCGGATCGGCGGGGTGCCGCAGTCGGGGGTGACGGAGTCGGCCCTCGAGATTCCGACCACCGCCCACATCCTCGGGGGCGCGGTGATCGGCTCCGACCCGGAGCACGGCGTGGTCGACGAGGGCAACCGGGTCTTCGGCTACCGGGACCTGCTCGTCTGCGACGGGGCGGCCGTCCCGGCGAACCCCGGCGTCAACCCGTCGCTGACGATCACCGCGCTCGCCGAGCGGGCGATGGCCGCGATCCCGGCTCGCGAACCGGGCCGGGAGGATCCGCTGCCCGAGGCCGCCCGGCCGGCGGCACCCGGCTCCGCGCAGCGAGTCGGCGCCTAGATCTAGCG
>JBOGZI010000280.1:0-5457 GCA_050697275.1 Solirubrobacterales bacterium
GTCCTCCACGGCGTGCGCGCCGGCGTCCTCCAGCCGCTCGCGGGGGAGCTGCGCGCGCCGCTGGTCGTGACGGACGTAGACCTCGGCGCCCGGCTGCTCGCGCAGGACCCCGACGAGCCTGAGCACCTGCTCGGGGTCGCGGTGCGAGGTGACGAAATAGGCGGTGCGCAGGAGCCCAGCGCCGGACTCGAACCGGCGACCCCTTCCTTACCATGGAAGTGCTCTACCAACTGAGCTATCCGGGCGCGCGCCTCACTGTAGCGAGGCTTGCTGCGGGCGATCCCTCCTGCAACCCTATGCGCGGGAGGACTAGCTCCGCGGGTGCAGAGCGAGGCGCTGGCCGTTCATCCGCGAGGCCGCGTCCGAGCAGAGAAAGGCGATCGCCTCGGCGAGGTGCTCGGCCGGGGTGAAGCCGGGGCGCTCCTCGCCGGGGCTGTCGGCTCGCATCTGCGGGGTCTCGATCGCGTTGACGACGATGACGTTGGCGGTGGCGGGCGTGTTTCGGAAGGAGTCGGCGAGGGCGATCGTCCAGGCCTCCGCGGACGCCTTGGCCGAGGCGTAGGCGGCGTTGGTGGCCTCCGGGTTCTGCGCCGCGGCCGCCGAGACGAGCAGGAAGCGGCCGTGCTCGCTGGCCGCGAGGGCGGAGTGGAAGGCGCGGCTCGTGAGCTGCACGGTGCGGACCAGGAGGTCGTGTAGGAACTCGTAGTCGGCGAGGTCGAAGCTCTCGATCGGATCGCCACCGCGGTAGCCGCCGACCAGGTGCAGCAATCCGTCGACGCGGCCGAAACGCTCGCCGAGGTCATTCGCCCAGGAGGTGGCGGCGTGGGCGTCGAGCAGGTCGACGCCGCGGGAGTCGACGCGGTCGTCGGGGAGGCCGAGCTGGTCCTTGACGGCGTCGGCGTTCTCCTGGGTGACGTCGGCGAGGGCGAGGGTTGCGCCGGCGTCCGCGAGCCGCGTCGCCACCACCGGCCCGAGGCCGCCGCCGGCTCCGGCGATCGCGATCACGCGTCCGTCGAGATCGGGCACGGTCCGGACGCTATCCGGGTGCGGATCACTCTGCTGACCATCTCGTCACTGATTCGTTGCACTCCGCGCGTCATCTGTGGCAGACCAGAACGTATGTTCGACGCATGGAGCGGTTGATCAATCGAAGGTCGACTATCTCTTCGCTCTGACTTCCGAAGGACGTCGTTGGTTCATTCCGGCGACCGATCTGGAGGGGAAGCGAAACGTGAACCTCGGTGGCATCAAGTACGCCGAGTACGAGATCGAACCCACCGCGCCGATCCGCGAGATCGTCTATGGCGCGCATGCCGCTCTAGAATCGTCGTCGCCGGGGGAGTATCCAAGCGGACAACGGAGCTCGGCTGTAAACCGAGAGGCACTGCCTTCGCAGGTTCGAATCCTGCCTCCCCCATCTGCCCCTGCAGATTCGTCTCATCCTCCTGCGGTCGGACGGACGCGGATGTCCTCCAATCACCAAGTCACCGTGCCGCTGGCGGTTGCCGATGCGGCGCACTTGGAGCCGGGCGACCGGTTTCGCGTCGAGTCCGACGGCAAGGACCGGTTCGTCGTGACTCGCATCGAGGAGTACATGGAACGCCACCGGCACCAGTTGTCATTCAACGGCGACGAGGGCTCCTAGCCACGTCCCTCCCACCGCAAGCAGGCGGCCGCCCGAGGTCGGCTGGGGCCGGACGCCGCGCCCCCGGGACCGCGAAGACCGGGGGTTGGTCTTTCAGACCCATGGCAGGAACCGATCTAGTCGGTGAAAGCTGCCGGGATCCGGTGGCACCCAGCCGACCCCGCGCGGCCGGCTTGCTGCTCCCATCCCCTGCCTATCCGCCAGCCGCCCCGGCGAAACCTCAGGCGTCCGACGCGGCAGAGTCGCGGCCTTACGCGGCTAGCCCAGCCCGCGCAGGCACTGCGCCTCGGGCAGGATCTCCAGCTTCTGCAGGGTGCTGTTCTCGATCTGGCGGATCCGCTCGCGGGTGACCCCGAAGGCGTGCCCAACCTCCTCCAGGGTGAGCGGCTGATGGCCGTTCAGCCCGTAGCGAAGCTCGAGCACCTCGCGCTCGCGGGCGGGCAGCGCGTTGAGCGCCCGCCTGACGTCCTCGCGCTGGAGGTTGTCCGAGGCCCGCTCGAACGGAGTCGCGACAGTCTCGTCCGCGACGAAGTCGCCGAGCTCGGAGTCCTCCTCGTCGCCGACCGGCCTCTCCAGCGAAACCGGCATCTGGCTGACCCGAAGGACATCGCGGATGTCCGAGACCGCCCACTGCAACTCGGCGGCGATCTCATGCGGCTCGGGCTCCCGTCCCAGCCTCTGCACCAGCTGTCGCTCGACCTGGGTCACCCGGTTCAGCTTCTCCACCATGTGCACCGGGATTCGGATCGTGCGCGCCTTGTCGGCGAGTGCGCGGGTGACGGCCTGCCGGATCCACCAGGTCGCGTAGGTGGAGAACTTGTAGCCGCGGCGGTAATCAAACGACTCGACCGCGCGGATCAGCCCCAGCGACCCCTCCTGAATCAGGTCGAGGAAGCTCAGGCCCCGGCCGAGGTAGGACTTGGCGATCGAGACGACCAGCCGCAGGTTCGCCTCCACCATGTGCCGCTTCGCCCCCATGTCCCCTCGCTCGATCCGCTTCGCCAACTCGACCTCCTGATTCGCGGTGAGCAGCTCGACCGCGCCGATCGAGCGGAGGTAGAGGCGCAGCGAGTCGAGGCTGGGCTCTACCGTCAGGTCGAGCTCGGGCTTCTTGCGCTGTCCGGCGGCCGCCCCCTCGGCCCCCTTGCTCTCCTTGTAGGCGGTGACCCCGTCGGCCGCGATCACGTCGATTCCCTGCTCGACCAGATGGGAGTGCAGATCGCCGACCTGCTCCTTGGTGACCTCGACCTCCTCGAGGGTGGCCGCGACCTCCTCGAACGTCAGGTAGCCGCGCTCGACCCCCACGCCGACGAGTCGGCGCAGGTCCTCACTCTCCCCGAACGGCTGCTCCTCCGAAGCAACACGCTGGCTGGTCGCCAAAGTTCTCGTTCTCCTCCCGTTCATCCCACGGCCCCTCCACGATGGCGGGACCGGAGTCTGAGCGAGCGGAAGTATATGTACGTGACGTCCCGGAAACAGACCAAATTTTTGGCGTTTTGTCTGAGCGGCGGGCCCGGCGGGTAATACTTCCCCTCATGGTCCGACCCGATTCGACGATCACGATCGCCGGCGACGCCCAGGCGGCCGAGCCCCTCACCCGCGTCAGCCTCTCGCGGGTCGGCGTCACCGGCGTTGAGAAGGTGATCCGGGTGAACCACCGTTCCGCCGCCGAGACCGACGGCGACGGGGAGAGGCCGGCGGACGGCTCGCTCTTCCACGCCGACCTCGAGTGCCTGGTCGACCTCAATCCCGAGCAGGCCGGCGTGCACATGTCCCGCTTCGAGGAGGTCGTCAACGAGGCGATCGACCAGGTCGTGCTCGGCGAGGCCCTGCGTGCCGAGGAGCTCGCCGCCCACATCGCCCAGCAGATCCGCGAGCGCCAGGGCGGGATGCGCGCCGAGGTGAGGATCTCGGCCCGCTACCCGGAGACGGTTCCGGCTCCCGCCTCCGGCATACCCACGCAGGAGATCTACACGCTGTTCGGGACAGCGGTCGCCTCCGAGCGCGGCACCCGCACCCTGCGCGGCGTCCAGGCCCAGGGGATGACCGCCTGTCCCTGCGCCCAGGGCTTGGTCGAGGGGCGGGCGCGCGAGCGGCTGGCCGAGCAGGGCTTCGACGACGAGCAGATCGAGCGGGTGCTCGAGAGCGTCCCGGTCGCCACCCACAACCAGCGTGGGATCGGCACTCTGCACGTCGGCTGTCCTGAGGGCTGGGCGGTGGACATCGACGCCCGCGACCTGCTGCGAATCGTCGAGCAGTCGATGTCGAGCGAGATCTACGAGCTGATGAAGCGCTCGGACGAGCTCGCCGTGGTGGAGAAGGCGCACGCGAATCCCCGCTTCGTCGAGGACTGCGTGCGGGAGATGATCCGGCGCGTAAGCGAGGCCTTTCCCGACCTCAGCGGGGACGCCTTCGTCCACGCTCGCCAGGAGAACCTCGAAACGATCCACCGTCACAACGTGGTCGCCGAGCGCTACGGCCTGATCTCCGAGATCAACCGCGAGCTCGAAGCCGGCGAGCACTCGCGCCACCACACCACCATGCGCGAGTGGCTGGAGGAGCCGGCATCAGCCTGACTAGCCGGCTTTCGCCTCTTGGGCCTGCTCGAGCATGCGGCGGAAGCCGAAGAAGTAATCGACGCCGCTGATCACGGTGATCGCGACTGCGGCGTAGACCAGCAGGTCGACCCCGACCGGCGTCGGGTCCCAGACGATCAGCGCGATGATCGCCGCGATCTGCAGGATCGTCTTCGCCTTCCCGAGCCAGCTCGCCTGGATCACCACCCCGCGCTCGGCGGCGATTCCGCGCAGCCCGGTGACCGCGAACTCGCGGGCGATGATCACCATCGCGATCCACGCCTCGAGGCGGTCGAGCGAGACGAGGGCGATCAGGGCAGCGGCCACCAGCAGCTTGTCCGCGATCGGGTCCATCAGCTTGCCGAAGGTGGTGATCGCGCCGCGGCTGCGCGCGATGTAGCCGTCAAGGGTGTCGGTGAGGGCGGCCAGGGCGAAGACCCCCGCCGCGATCGCGTCGCCGTTGGGGGTCTCGTCGAGCAGCGCCACCACCACCACCGGCACCAGCAGGATGCGGAGCACGGTGAGCGTGTTGGGAAGGTTGAGCGCGAACACCGCTGCCAGTATCGCTTGCCGGGGCGATCCGAGCTAGGCCTCGGCGAGCTCCCTCGCCCGGGCGAAGACGGCGTCCATCATCGGCTCGGTGAGCTTGCCGGTGAAGGTGTTCTGCTGGCTGGGGTGGAAGCAGCCGACCAGCGCCCAGGGGCGCCCGCCCCCGCCGTCCCCGCGGTCCCCGCGGAGCTCGAGCTCGGCGCCATGCCCGAAGCGCGGCCGGGGCCGCGGGATCGAGGCGCCCAGCTCGCCGAGGGCGCGCAGGGAGTTCTCCCAGGCGAAGGAGCCGAGCGGCACCAGCACCCGCCCCCGGGCGAGCAGCCGCAGATCGCGCACCAGGTAGGGGAGGCAGTTGTCGCGCTCCTCGGGTGTGGGGCGGTTGGCCGGCGGCGGACAGCGGTTGACCGCGGTGACGTAGGCGTTCTTGAGCCGCAGGCCGTCGCGAGCGTGCTCGGAGGCGGGCTGGTTGGCGAGGCCCGCCCGGTGCAGCGCGGCGAACAGCCAGTCGCCAGAACGGTCCCCTGTGAAAATGCGGCCGGTGCGGTTGCCCCCGTGAGCCGCGGGCGCGAGGCCGACCACCACGATCGCGGCCCGCGGGTCGCCGAAGCCCGGCAGCGGGCGAGCCCAGTAGCGCTGGCCGCGGTAGCGGCGGGGCGGCTCCGCCGCCGCCCGCTCACGCCATTCGAC
>JBOGZI010000281.1:0-4623 GCA_050697275.1 Solirubrobacterales bacterium
GGCGGTAGAAGATCGCGAACGCCACGCCCGTGCCCACGAGGCCGAGCACTACGACGGACGCCACGGGGCCGAGGTCGGGCGTCGAGGCGGGGAACGTGACCACCGCGGCCGGAGTCAGCCACGCCGTGCTCGCCACCATCACCCATGCCGCGACGCCGATCGGCGCGACATCGGAGAAGCGATGTTTGACCAGCAGCGCGCCAACCGCGTAGCCGAGGCCCGCGAGGACGACTGCGAGACCCCCGAGCAGCTCATTGCCCGACCCGCCAAGGTCCACTCCGAGCAGGACCGCCACCCCGACGACGCCGAGCAGGACGCCGCCGAGCCGCAGCCCGTGCGAGCGCTCCTCGTGGTCGACCCAGATCGCCAGCAGCGCGGTGAACAGCGGCGCCGAGGCGACCAGGATCCCGGCCAGTCCCGAGGCGATCTCCTCCTGCCCCGCCCCGATCAGGACGAACGGCCCGGCGACCTGAACCGCTCCGACCAGCGCCAGCCATCCCGCCCGGCCGCCGATCCCGGCGAGCGCTCCCTGCTTCCAGGCGAGCGGCAGCAGCACGAGGGCGGCCAGCGCGACCCGGACGAAGGCGACCCCGGAGGGCGAGAGATCCCTCAGCCCGATCGCGATGAACAGGTAGGAGGCCCCCCAGATCGCGCCGAGCAGGAGGAGCAGCAGCCAGGAGCGACGGTCCATCGCCCCAGGTTAGGCATGCGCGCGCATCGGCCCCTCTCGAATCGCTGATCGCAGCGATAAGCGTTGCTGATCCCGCGAACCGGCACAGGTCGCGCGGCGATCCATTACGGTCCGCTCACTTGGGCCGGGGGGCCCGACGGAGATGCGGAGGCAAGCAACGGCGACAATCGCGACGGCGGCGCTGCTGACCGCGTGTGCGCTCGCCCCCAATGCCTCCGCGCAGGTCCAGCCCTACCGCGCCAACGACTTCGGCGGCTTCCGCAACATCCTGCCGCCGGGCCAGGGCCAGACCGTGAACGGGGCGGAGGCGGCGGCCTTCCTGGGCGGCGGCACCCTGCCGGAGAACTACGACGACCAGCGCGAGATGTACGGCGATCTCGTCTTTGCGTCGCCGGGATTGAGCTCCGCGCAGATCGATCAGTTCTTCAAGGACGGAAGCTTCGGCGTCCCGCCCGGCCAGCAGAAGGGGATGCCGTACAGCCCCGGCGCACGCGCCGGGCTCACCGTGGTTCGGGACAGCTTCAACGTGCCACACATCTACGGCGCCACCCGCGACGACGTCATGTTCGGAGCCGGCTACGTGGGGGCCGAGGACCGCCTCTTCTTCATGGACGTGCTGCGCCACGCCGGCCGGGCCAAGCTCTCCAGCTTCGCGGGCCCGTCCAACAGGGCGATGGATGCCGAGCAGTGGGAGGTCGCTCCATACAGGGAGCAGGACTTCCAGCGCCAGATCGACCTCGCCGACGAGGTCTACGGCGCCGAGGGCGCCCGCCTCCAGCAAGACCTCGCGGCCTACATCGCCGGGATCAACCAGTACATCTCCGAGGCGAGGCTCGACCCGAGCAAGATGCCGGCCGAGTACGCCGCGGTCCTGAAGCCACAGGGACCGACCGACTGGAAGGGAACCGACGTGATGGCGACCGCCTCGCTGATCGGGGGGATCTTCGGCAAGGGCGGCGGCGGCGAGATCGGAAACGCCGAGGTCATCAGCGCGGCGAAGGCACGCTTCGGAGCCGGGCCCGGCGAGGCGGCCTGGGCGGACTTCCGCCAGGCGAACGACCCCGAGGCGCCGACCACGGTGCGGGGCCGCAGCTTCCCCTACCAGGAGCGGACCGGCGTCGACTCCGCCTCGGTGGCGATCCCCAAGCCAGGCACCCTGGTCGAGGGCAGCCCGGATGACGCACCCAGCCTCGGCGGCGTGATCGAAGGCATCCTGGGCGGGCTCGGCGGCCTCCCCGGGGGGTCGAACGCACTGCTTGTCTCCGCCAGCGAGTCGGCCTCCGGGCACCCGCTGGCGGTGTTCGGGCCGCAGGTCGCCTACTTCGCCCCTCAGATCCTGCTGGAGCAGGACATGCACGGGCCCGACATCGACGCCCGCGGCGCCACCTTCGCCGGGGTCAGCCTCTACGTGCTGCTCGGACGCGGCCAGGACTACGCCTGGTCGGCGACCTCGGCGGGCCAGGACATCATCGACACCTTCGCCGAGCGGCTCTGCGAGCCCGACGGCAGCACTCCGACGATCGACTCGATGCACTACCTCTACCGCGGTCAGTGCCGCCCGATCGAGGTACTCGAGAACGTCCAGATCACCAACCCCAATCCCGGGGACCCCGGCGACGGACCGGGTGAGCTGCCGGAGCCCCCGCAGCCCTACACGCTGAAGGCGCAGCGCACGGTTCACGGGATCGTCAGCAAGCGCGGCATGGTCGAGGTCAACGGCGAGGACGTACCGGTCGCCTTCGCCAGGCTCCGCTCTACCTACTTCCACGAGGCCGACTCGGCCCGCGCCTTCTCCGCGCTCAATCAGCCCTCCAGGGTGCAGAGCGCCGAGGACTTCCAGCGCGTCATGCACGACATCAACTTCACCTTCAACTGGTTCTACGCGGACGACCGGGACATCGCCTACTTCAACTCGGGGGCCAACCCGGTGCGCGCCCCGGGCACCGACCCGGAGTTCCCCACCTGGGGCACCGGCGAGTGGGACTGGCAGGGCTGGGACCCGGTGCTCGACCCGAACGCGCCGGGACTGGGAGGCGGCACCAACTTCGCCGACTACACCCCGTTCTCGGAGCATCCCCAGGTGATCAACCAGGACTACCTGACGAGCTGGAACAACAAGCAGGCGCCCGGCTACCGCTCCTCCGAGGCCCAGTACGGCTACTCCTCGATCTACCGCTCCGAGCCGCTCGACGACCGCATCGAGGCGGGAATCCTCGGCGGGCGGACGATGAACCTCGCCGAGCTGATTGACGCGATGGAGGACGCCGGTACGGTGGACCTGCGCGGCGACAAGGTGCTCCCCTTCATGCTCGAGGTGATCGAGAGCGGCCCCGGCGGCGTCCCGGCCGACCTTGCCGACGAGGTGGCGACCCTGAAGGACTGGGTCGCGAGCGGCGCCCACCGGCGCGACCGCGACGACAACGGCTCATACGACCACTCCGACGCGGTGCGGCTGATGGACGCCTGGTGGGATCCGCCCGGCGACCCGCTCGCCGATTCCGCCGCGCCGCAGGGCGTGCTCGAGGCCGCCTTCCGGCCCACCCTGGGCGACGACCTGTTCGTCAAGCTGCGCAGCCAGCTCGCCTACGACAACCCGCCGAACAACCACGGCGCGCACCTGGGCAGCGCCTACCAGGACGGCTGGTGGGGCCAGCTCGAGAAGGACCTGCGCTCGATCCTCGGCGAGGGGGTCGAGGGGGCCCACTCCCGCCGCTACTGCGGCGCCCCCGACCAGAACACCGAGGGGACACTCGCCGCCTGCCGCGAGGCGCTGGTCGAGAGCCTCCGCGCCGCCGCCGGGCTGAGCGCGGAGCAGGTCTACGGCGGCGACGACGCAGCGGGCTGCGCCGACGGCGACCAGATGTGCTTCGACGAGGTGCGCTTCCGCACCGTCGGCGCGGTCAGCGTCGAGCCGATCCACTGGATCAACCGGCCCACCTGGCAGCAGGTGGTCGAGGTCCAGGGCCACCGCGGCCGGGGCGGACCGGTCGCCGCCCCGGGCCCGGCGCCGGGTGTCGGGCCGGGCGTCCCGCTGACGGCCGGGCTGACCGCCCAGCCCCCGATCAAGACGGCGAAGAAGAAGCGCTGCAAGAAGCGCGCCAAGAAGAAGCGAGGCGCCGCCGGCGCGGCCAAGAAGAAGCGCGCTAAGGGCTGCGCGAAGAAGAAGCGCAAGGGGAAGCGGAAGCGGCGCTAGCCGGCGCCCTAGATGCGAGGGCGCGCGTCAGCGATATGCGAGGGCGCGCGCTAGCGCGACCCGTTTGATGTTGATTCAGGTCCCGAGCTGACGATTCCGCAGTTGATGCCGCCGTAGCTGAAGGTCGGCACCACCGGCCACTGCCGGCGCCAGTCGGTCATCTCCGAGGAGGGGAAGACGTTCTTGTAGCGCGGGTCCCTCGCGTTCGCGTCCGCCAATGCCTTCTCCTTCAGCATCGAGTCGTACTGGTCGATCGAGTCCTCGAGCGTGTTCGAGTTGAGCACGACCTCGCGGTTAAAGAACTGGGCGAACTTGCGCACGCCGGGGATCTTCGAGAGGTGGGGATGCCAGTTGTCGGCGGCCACCCCGTTCTCGGAGGAGACCCAGACGCCCTCGGGGGTGTTGACGCAGAGCGAGTGGTTGCCGTCGGTGTGGCCCGGGGTCCAGACCAGCGAGACGCCCTTGCCGAGCTCGACGTCGCCGTCGATCAGCAGCACGTTCTCCTCGGGGATGCCCTTGATCCCGTCGGCGACGTACCAGGCCCACTGCATCGGGTGGAGCGAGGCGAAGGTGTCCCACTCCCTGCGCTGGGTGATCAGCTTCGCGTTCGGGAAGAGCGGCGCCAGCGGCGACTCGTGGCCCGGCGGCGGGTCGGTGGTGCCGAGCACGAAGCGGACGTCCTGGACGTGCAGGTGTTCGAAGCTGATGAAGTCGACGTCCTCGGGACGCACGCCCGCCT
>JBOGZI010000282.1:0-4375 GCA_050697275.1 Solirubrobacterales bacterium
CCGAGGCCGACCCGGAACCGTCCACCCCGCTGCGGCCGGCGATCGCGCTCGGCCTGCTCTCGGCCTCCCTCACTGCGGTGATCTTCCTGGTGGTGCTGCTGCTGGTCTCGGGCTGGAGCATCGAGCCGCTCTCGGCCGCCCTCGCGGTCAGCGTGCTGCCGATCGCCGCCCTGCTCTCGTCGCGGCTCCCGGGCGACAGCGAGACCAGAGCCGTGGTCGGCTGCCTACTCGCGGCGGGCGGGGTCGGCTGCCTCGCACTGCTGCCGGCGGCCTCGGCCTGGTGGACCGTGGTCCCCCAGATCCTGGCGGGCGCCGGCCTGGGAATGGCTCTGCCGGCGCTGGCCGGGGAGCTGATCCCGGAGCGGAGCCGGCGCGACGTCGCGCGGCTGCTCTCGATCCGCCACCTCGGGATCACCCTGGCGCTCGCGGCCCTGGCGCCGATCATCTCCGCCAACCTCGACACGACCATCTCCGATGCCCGCGAGCAGGGCGCCGCCGCGCTGCTCGACGCCCGCCTGACCCCCGAGACGAAGATCGACCTCGCCCCGGAGCTCTTTGCGGGGATCAACACCGACGATCCCCGCGGCCAGCTCGAGCGCTCGGTGGCCGAGGCGCGCTCCGAGCTCGACGATGACGAGGAGGCCGACGAGCTCGCCGCCCTCGGCGAGCGGCTCGACGACGTCGTGACTGGCGCGGTCCGATCCGCCTTCCGGATCGCCTTCGTCGTCACCGCCGGGCTCGCCCTCACCGCGGCGCTGATCCTCCTCTGGGGGGCGCTCGCCCCGGCGCGGGCAGTGCGCCGGGCGGCGCTAGCCGGCGGGGCGGCGGCGAGCATCGCGGCCCTGGCCGTCTATGGCGTCGCATTCGCGGACTCCGAACGCGAGACGGTCGCGATCGGCGACCCCTGCGAGGAGCGCGAGCTGCCCGGCACCGGGGGGATCGGCGGGGCGCTCCAGGATCTCTCCCTGGCGGCGCTCGACCGGGCCGCCTGCGAGTTCGGCTCGAGCCGCGAGGAGCTGCTGCTGGCGCTGTTCGACGACGAGCTCCGGCGGGAGTTCGAGGAGGAGCACGGCGAGGACCCGCGCTCGATCACCGAGCTCGGCCCGGCCATCCTCGGCCTCTAGCCGGGAGGCGGCCCGGCTCCGCGGCCGGTAAAAGCGGTAAGAATCCCCGCCCACTGATCAAACGGGTCGCGCTGTCGCGCGCCCTCGCACAACTCAGGAGGCGACCGACTTGGGACTGCTGGACGGAAAGAGCGCGATCATCACCGGCTCGGCCCGCGGTATCGGCCGGGCGACCGCGGAGCTGTTCACGAGCGAGGGGGCCAAGGTGCTGATCAACGACCTCGACGGCGACGTCGCCGAGCAGGCGGCGGGCGAGATCGAGGGTGAGACGGCGGTCTTCGCCGGCGACCTCACCAAGGACAACATGCCCGACAAGATGGTGGAAGCGGCGATCGACGCCTTCGGGCAGGTCGACTGCGTGGTCAACAACGCGGGCTACACCTGGGACGGGGTCGTGCACAAGATGACCGACGAGCAGTTCCAGGCGATGCTCGACATCCACACGATCGTCCCGTTCCGGGTGATCCGGGCGCTCGCCCCGTCCTGGCGCGAGGCGGCCAAGGGTGAGCGCGAGAAGGGCGAAGAGGTCTTCCGCAAGATCGTCAACGTCACCTCGATCTCGGGCACGATGGGAAACGCGGGCCAGGCCAACTACTCCTCGGCGAAGGCCGGCGTCACCGGCCTGACGAAGACGATCGCGAAGGAGTGGGGCCAATTCAAGATCAACTGCAACGCGGTCGCCTTCGGTTTCGTCGAGACGCGGCTCACCCAGGCGAAGGAGAAGGGGGAGAAGATCCAGGCCGCCGGCGAGAGCGGCGAGCAGGTCGAGCTCGGCATCCCCGAGCAAATGCGTCAGATGGCGGCGATGACGATCCCGCTCGGCCGCCCGGCCCAGCCGGAGGAGGCGGCCGCACCGGTGCTCTTCCTCTGCTCGCCCCTCTCCAATTTCGTCCACGGCCAGGTGATCAACGTGACCGGCGGGCAGTTCACCGGGATGTACTCCTAGGGGCGAGCGCGCCACGGGATCGGCGCCCTCTCGCGCCTGGGGATCGGCGCCTCGACGGGCTCTTCCAGGTAGCCTCGGCACCGATGCTTGGGGTACGGCTCGCACGGGCGGCCGGAATCGCCGCAGCTGGCGCCGCGTTCGCCTGCCTCACGCTCCTCTCTGCGCCCCGAGCCCTGGGCGCCCTTCCGAGCGTCGGCTCGGGGGAGCCTCCGGGCCCGCCCATCCTCTACGCGCCCGCCCCGGCGGCGCCGCAGTTGTCCGCATCGGGGCCGTTCTCGGCGGCGCCGCTGCTCGTCTCGGGCACCGACGCCTACCGGGACGGGGAGTACGTCTACCAGGACTACCTGTTCGACGACCGGGGCGCCGACACGGTGCCGATGCTCGGCAGCCGGCCCGACAACCTCGAGTCCGCTCAGTTCTCACCCACCGCCGGCGACGTCCAGTATCCGACTGCGGACCGCTACGCCGGAAACGCAGCCGACTTGGTCGAGCTCCGGGTCACCCGGACCGCCACCGACCTCGTCTACCGGGTCACGCTCAACACCGTCGTCGAGCCTGACACCACCGTGGTCGGGATCGGGGTAGACACCGATCGCAGCGGCGGCGCCGCGGTCGAATGGCCGAACGGCGCCGGGGTGAGCTCGCCCGGCCTCGATCGGTTCATCACCGCCTGGGGCACCGGCGGCGAGCTGACCACGCTCCCCGGCGGCGCGACCACGGCGCTCCCCGGCGGCGCCGTTTCGATCGACACCACCACCAGGCAGATGACCATCCGGGTGCCGCTGAGCACGCTCGACCCCGGCGGCGCGACCTGGCGCCACGTGGCCGGTACCGGTCTCTGGGACTCGGACGCCCATCAGTGGAGGACCCCGGCGCCGGGCGACAGCCCCGGGGAGGATGAGCCCGCCTCGGGCGGGCCGCAGGAGGCCACCGCCGTCTTCAACCTCGCCTTCCGCTTCGACGAGCCGCAGATCAAGCAGCCCGACACCGACAGCCCGCCCTCCCCCTACACGACCGCTCCCGGCACCGGCAACTGGTTCGAGGACAAGCAGGCCCTGGCGCTTGCGAACGGCACCACGGCGGCGAGCGGCGCCGGAGTCCCGGCGGCGGGCGGCGAGGACTTCCATGCCGACGTCAACTTCTCAAAGCTCGCGGCCGGGGCCGACGAGGAAATTCACGCTCCCGCTGCAACCCAGGCGCGAATCATGGCTTCGCGGTTGGATGTGCCGCAGGGCGTCAGGAGCACCTTCCCCGAGTACGGCGGACAGCTTCAGCCCTATCTGCTCCGGGTGCCGGCCGGGACCGATCCCGCCGACCCGACCGCGCTCACCTTCGCGCTTCATTCGCTCTCCGCGACTTACACCCAGTTCGGGGTCTTCTCCCCCAACCAGCTCGTCGAGTTCGGTGACGAGCGCGGCAACCTGGTGGCGACCCCGCTCGCCCGGGGACCGGACGGCTGGTACACGGGCGAGGGCGAGGCGGACGTGTTCGAGGTCTGGGCGGACATCGACCGCCACTTCAGCCTCGACCCCTCCCGCGCCTACGTGAGCGGATACTCGATGGGCGGCTACGGCACCTACAAGCTCGGGGTCGAGTACCCCGACCTCTGGGCGCGGGCCTTCACCACGGTCGGCCCCCCCGGAGAGGGGATCTGGATCCCACCGGGGGAGCCGACCGCGGGGCCGCAGACGCTGACCCGCGATCTGCTCGAGAACGTGCGCTGGGTGCCCTACCTGAACTGGGCCGCCAGCACCGACGAGCTGGTGCCGGTGGTCGGCCCGATCGCGCAGCAGGACCGCTTCGACGAGCTCGGCCTGCGCAGCACCCTGGTCATCTTCGCTCCCGCCGACCACTTCGCGCTGGCGACGCTCGACGAGTGGAACAGCGCCCGCGACTTCCTCGGGGATGCCGAGGTCGCCCAGGACCCGAGCCGGATCGACTACGCCTTCTTCCCGGCCGCCGACCGGCCCTCCCTCGACCTGGTCCACGACCACGCCTACTGGGTCAACGACCTCAGGGCTCGCGACCTCTCGGCCGGTGACGCAGCGCGCGCCGAGATCTCGGCCCGCAGCCTCGCCTACGGCGAGGGTGACCCCGTCACCGCCGCGGTCAGCAACCAGGGGTTCGGGGACAAGGGCCCGCCGCTCGCCTACCAGGAGCGAGGGACCGAGTGGACGGACATCCCGGCGGCGCCGGCCGAGAACGCGCTCGAGGCCTCGCTCGAGAACCTCGAGGGAGCCGTGATCGAGGGCACGCGCGCCCGGCTCGACGGACAGCGCGAGCTGCGGGTCGAGCTGACCAACGA
>JBOGZI010000283.1:0-3262 GCA_050697275.1 Solirubrobacterales bacterium
GAGCGGCCGGCCGCTCGCCCAGGTCCTCTCCGCGGCCACCGGGGAGGGCCCCGTGATCTCGCCGGCGGCCAGGGTGCTGCGGCTCGGCAAGAACCGCTTCCCCTTCGGCGTCTTCTCCCTGGAGCGCGAGCAGATCACCGACGCCCAGGTCGCGATCTACGCCGCGCCCGGCGCCGACCTCAAGGGGCGGGCGATCGGCCCCTTCACCGCGCGGATCGAGGACCTCACCACCGAGCCGGCCTTCCGCGCCGAGACGACCGCTTCGGATCCCGACGCGGCCCAGGTCGCCTACGTCACCGAGATTCCGCTCGAGCGGCCCGGTCCCTGGACCTTCGGCGCCCTCATCAAGGAGGGGGATACCTACACGGGCAGCCTCCTCGCCACCCCGAGCAAGGTCGGCCAGTTCACCCCGCCCGGCGCCGGTGACCCGGCCCCCCGGACCTCCACCCCGACCGCCGCCGACGTCGCCGACATCTCCGAGATCGACACCCGCGAGCCGGCCGACACCATGCACGACGTCGATCTCGCCGAGGTGCTCGGCAAGCGGCCGGTGGTGCTGCTCTTCGCTACCCCGGCGCTCTGCCAGAGCCGGGTCTGCGGCCCCGTCGTGGACGCCGCCGAACAGGTGAAGCGCCAGTTCGGCGACCGCGTCGCCTTCATCCATCAGGAGGTGTACGTCGACAACGAGATCAACAAGGGCGTCCGCCCGCAGATGGAGGCCTACGACCTGCCGAGCGAGCCGTGGCTGTTCGTGATCGACCGCGACGGAAGGGTGAGCAGCGCGATCGAGGGCCCCTACAGCGTCGGTGAGCTGGAGGACGCGGTGCGCGGGGTCGTGGGCTAGGGCTCGGCGGTTGGGGTAGAACTAGGCCGATGGGGGACAACGAGCTGCTCGAGATGCTGGTGGCGGAGACCGACCGCCGCAGGGAGACGATCCTGAAGGGGGTAGAGGACCTGGCCGCCTCCGGGGAGGCCGACCCGAAGCGGGTCGAGGCGATGCGGATCGAGGCCCACGGGATCAAGGGAGCCGCGATGGTGGTGGGCCAGGACCGGCTGGCCGAGCTCGCGCTGCGGATCGAGGATGCGCTCGCCGCGCAGACCGAATCGGGGGAGATCGCTCCCGCGCAGGCGGCCGGGATCGTGGCCGGCGTCAGCGCCCTGCACGAGGGTGCCGAGGCCGCCGCCGAGGGGATCGCCGAGCCAACTTCGGTCGGCCGGTCGCTCGAGGCCCTGAGCTGAACACCGCCCGCCGCGGCGTACCACGGCTCGCTCCGGCCTAATCCAGCCGCGCGAGCGCCCAGGCGATCGCGCCGAGCACGAGCCCGGCCATCAGCGCCCAGGCGGGGATGATCCAGGCCGCGAACTCGGCGACCCGCATCACCTCGCGCCGGTAGGCGGGAACGATCAGCGCGACCAGCCCGGCACAGAAGACGATCACCGCGAGGACCACCAGGGGAGCAGCGATCAGGGTCCGCGCCGGCGCGTCGAGCTTGTCCTCGATATCCCGGCCGATCTCGGTGCGCAGCACGAAGATGACGGCGATCACCACCACGGACCCGTAGAGAGCCGCGAGCAGCGGCATCGTGAAGGTCTGCGGCTCGGCCTCGGAGCGCTCGAGGCGGGGGTCGGGGCCGTTGGTCTCTCTCGCCACGGGGCGAATCTATCCGGCTCGGCCGGGCGCTACGCTCGCCTTGACCCCGGGCCGGTAGCTCAGCTGGTCAGAGCAGCGGACTCATAATCCGTCGGTCGGAGGTTCGAGTCCTCCCCGGCCCACTGCGGAAGCCGCGGTCTCTTGCGGATCGCGCCACCACAGGGGTGCTTCACGAAATGAAGCATCTCCCGAATATCTCCCGGCGGATCCATCGTGACGTCGGTCTAGCTTGAAGTTGTGGCGCCGCGGCCCGATGAGACAGATCTGATCCCCGATCAGGAGATCACCAGCAGCGAGCTCGATGCGTTTCAACACGGGCATTTCGTCGATCGACTCCGGGCGACGATCAAGGACACGACGACGCCCAGTCGAATCGCCCTGTTCGCGTCATGGGGCTCGGGTAAGACGAGTATCGCCCGCATGCTCAAGCCCCTCGTTAAGAAGCTGGGCTATGAGTTCGCGCGCTTCGACGCTTTCAAGTACGCGCGGGAACCGCTCCTTCGCGAGTTCATCATCAGCCTTGCGCGCGAGACAAAGGGGGAGCCTGAGGCGGAGAAGTTGCGCTCCGAGCTCTACGAGGCTCAAAGCAATATCCGCTTTCGTGCCGCCCTCGACCGCAGGCTCGGTGACATCGCAAGGGCGTTCGGGCGCCTTAGCGAACGGCTGAGTAGCTGGCTCGTCGTTCTGCTTTTGATCGCGGCCTTCATCGTGGCGGTTCTCATCGACCGGGAGATCGTGGAGGTCGCGGCACTAGCGTCGGTGGGACTCGCAATCGTCTTCGCCATGCTGGCGATCGCTCAGGCGACCGGGATGTTGAGCATCGTCGGTGACAGCCTCCGGTTAACCGTGTCCCGCGAGCGGCCCGATAGCCCTGAGCAGTTCGAGCTGGTCGCGCGGAACTTCATCCAGAAGACCCTGAAGGTCACACGCGACGAGAAGAAGCTCGTGGTCTTTGTCGACGAGCTGGACCGGGTCGATGCATCCGAGGTCATCGGGACGCTCGAAACGCTCAAGACGTTCTTGGACCTGCCTGGCTGCGTGTTCGTTGTAGGTGCTGATCGGCGCGTTATCGAAAAGGCGATTGCCCACCGGGCCCGGCAAGAGACGCCGGTGGTGGTCACGGACCCGTACTACAGCTCAGCGAGCTCGTATCTCGACAAGATCTTTCAGCACCAACTCGAGCTCCCGGACGTCATGTCGGATCGCCTCTCCCGGTTTGCCCGTGACCTCGCGCTCAAGTACGGCGGGGTCTGGCGGGAGCTACGGGAGCATGGTCCCGGAACGCTCGACGACGTGGTTTCCGTTCTCGTGCCCATTCACGTCAGCAACCCACGGCGAGTCAAGATCCTGATGAACGCTTACGTCCATGCGTACCACCTCGCCCAGGCGCGACACGAGATCGGTTATCTGGGATCTCCTGCGATCGACCGGGCAACGGAGATTGCCAAGCTCGTCGTTCTGCGCGCCGAGTTCCCCGGCTTTGCCGAGGAGCTACTGAACGATCCGGATCTGACCCAGGACATTCCAGCTTGGCGAGAGCAGATGGCCGCCGAGGATGAGGAGGAATGGTCCAACGGAGACGACGCAGCAGACAGAGGCGCGGTCGAGAAC
>JBOGZI010000284.1:0-8060 GCA_050697275.1 Solirubrobacterales bacterium
CCGGCAACGAAGCCCCCTCGATCGAGTGGCGCCGCGACTTCTCGCTGATGCTCGGGCTGGAGCGGGTGCTCGCCGAGGAGAAGCCGCAGCTCGCCGACGGCGCCGAGCTCGACCCCCACCAGGTGGACGCCCTCTCCGGCACCCTCGCCGCCCTGATCGCCGACGTCCAGGAGCGGCTCAACGGGCAGCCCTGGGCCGGCAACGGCAACGCGCCCGCCACCGTCGAGGCCGAGCCCGAGGAGGCCGAGGAGGCCGCCGAGGACGGCGAGGCCGCGCTCGCTGAGGAGGAAGACGAGGCGACCGAGGCCGAGGAGGCGGAGGACTGGGTCGAGCAGGAGGAAGAGGAGGTCGTCGCCGAGGCGCCCGAGGACCCAGGGGCGAGCCGCCGCTTCTGGTTCGAGCACGCCACCGGGGCCGGCAAGACCGTGGCGGCCGTCGGCTTCATCGAGGCCTCCCGCACCGGCGGCGTCCTGATCCTCACCCACCGCCGCAACCTGGTCGACCAGTTCATCGGCGAGATCTCCGACCGCGGCTACGGCGAGCGCCTCACACCGCCGCTGCTCGACGGCGCCGACCATCCCTACGGCCCGGTCACGGTCGAGACCTACCAGTGGTTCGTCCGCAACGCCGGCCGCATCTCGGACGCTTACTCGATCGTGATCTGCGACGAGGCCCACACCGCCCTCGGCGAGAAGACCAGCGCCTGCATCCGCAACTGGCCGGGCCCCGTGTTCATCGGCATGACCGCCACCGGCGCCCTGATCGCCCGCCACGTCACCGACCTCTTCCCCACCCAGACCTCTCGCTTCGACCTCGCCCAGGCCGCCCGGCGGGGGGTGATCGCGCCGCTGCGCTGCATCCGCATCCCGCCCGGCCCGGGGGTGCGCACGATCGCCAAGGTGCCGCTGCGCAAGGGAGAGGTGGACCAGGACTTCGACCAGGAGGAGCTGGCCAAGCTGCTCGACCAGACGCCCTTCAACGTGGCGATCGCGGACCTCTACCGGTCCCGCTTCCGGCGGGTCCCCGGGGTCGTCTACACGGCGGGGGTCAAGCACGCCAACAACGTCGCCAAGGCCTTCCAGGACGCCGGGATCAACGCCCGCGCCGTCTCGGGGGAGACGCCGAAGCGCGAGCTGGCCGAGATCCTGGCCGGCTTCGAGCGAGGCGAGGTCGACGTGCTCTGCAACGCGATGCTGCTCGCCGAGGGGTGGAACTCGCCCCGGGCGACGATCTGCATGCACCTCGCCCCGACCGCCTCGCGCCGCGTCTACCAGCAGCGGGTCGGCCGGGTGACGCGGCGGAACCCCGGCAAGGAGGCCGGGCTGGTGGTGGACTTCGTCCATCCGGCGACCACCCACGACGAGACGATCGTCACCCTGCACAGCCTGCTCGACCGGGACGTCTACCGCGGTGGGGCGATCGTGGTCGGCCCGGTGCGGCGCGGCCGCGGCCGCCGCGTCCGGGTCGAGAAGCGCGTCGTCCCAGTCTCCGACGACGAGCAGCGCCGGCTGCAGGTGCTGGAGCGCGAGCTGTGGCGGATCGCGGTCGAGAACCTGAACCACTCCGAGCAGCACGTCTGGGCGGCGCTCGCCGGTGCCCGGGTCAACCCGGCAGGCTGGCGCCGCGCCAAGGCGATGCTCCAGCACGACTCCGGCCGCGAGCTGCGCCGGCGCTTCCTGCTCACCTGCGTGCAGCGCAACCGAAACCAGCAGCTCCGCGTCAAGGCCCTCGCCGAGATCGCCGCCCTGCGCGACGCCGACGCCCTCGACGACGCGATCGAAACGGTCGGGACCTGGTCCCGGGAGGACCGGCGCGCCGGCACCCGGGTCCTGCTCGAGGCGCTCGCGGAGCGCCGCATCGGCCGCCGTGACCAGGCCCAGGCCTGGGTCTGGCGGCTCGCCGACTACACCCGCGAGCTGCACGAGGAGTACGCGGTGCAGCGCTGGCCCGAGACCAAGCGGCTGCTCGGCCTGCTGGTCAACTCCTCCGGCCGCGCCCATGGCCGCAACGCGCGCCGGCTGGTGCACGCGGCGCGCAACCAGGACCGCCGCCTGGCCGCGGCGCTGCTGGCGGCCGCTGTCGCCCACACCCCGGAGGGTGAGGAAGTGCTGCGCGGCGCCCGCATGCGCGCCGCCCGCAAGCCCTCCGCGGTGGCCCGCGAGCTGCTCCGGAACTTCCCCAAGTCCGGCTCACGGCGCCGCCGCCGCAAACGCAAGTCCGGCTCCAAGGATGGCGCCGGCCCGCAGGGCGCCAACGGCGCCGAGGCCGCGAGCGGCGAGGCGCCGGCTGCCAAGGCCGACTCCCGGAACGGCCGCAAGCCCAGGGGGAGGCGGCGGAAGGCCGCGAGGTCCAAGAGCAAGCGGGCCGAAGAGTCCTAGCGCTCCGGCTCGAGGGCGAGGTGGACCTCGCCCGCCCCGAGCTCGACCCGCTCACCCGCGTCGGTCGCGACCACCAGGTGGCCGTGCTCGTCCACCAGCTCGGCGACGCCCTCACCGCCCTCCCAGGCGACGCGGCGTCCGCAGAGCGCGTCGCGGGCGCGGAAGGCGTCGAGCACCTGATCAGATGACGCCGCCGCCCAGCGCTCCAGGGTGCGGTTGAGCTCGGCCAGCGCGGCCGCCACCGTCGGCGCTCCGCCCGGCGGCGGCTCCCCTTCGGACTCCGTCGGCGCCAGCGAGCGGGCCGCTCCGCGCAGCTCCGGTGGGAACTCCTCCTCCGGCACCGCCACGTTGAGCCCGACGCCGATCACCGCCCAGCCGTCGCCGGGCTGCGCCTCCACCAGGACGCCCGCGGCCTTGCGTCCCTCGATCCAGACGTCGTTCGGCCATTTCACCTGGCAGCGGACCGGGGCGACCGCCTCGGCCGCCTCGCAGACCGCGATCGGAACCGCCAGGGAGAGCAGCGGGTCGCCGTCGAAGGGCCGAAGCAGCGCCGAGTAGAGCAACGTCGTCCCAGGGGGGCCGAACCAGCTGTGGCCGCGGCGTCCGCGACCCGCCGTCTGCTGGTCGGCGGTCACCACCAGCCCGTCCGGCGCCCCGGCCTCGGCGAGCGCCTTCGCCCGGAGGTTGGTCGAGTCGGTCCGCCGGTAGTGGCGGTGGGGCCGGCCGAAGGGGTGCCCCCCGCTCACCGCGGTCCCCTGTCGCCCTCGCACCGGCCAGGGTCCCCCCGCCTCACGGCGGCCGCAGGGTCACTGCGCTGTCCGGCTTCAGGTCGAGCAGCGCCGCCGCGTCGCCGCCGCTGACGGCCAGGGCGAGCGCCCCCGAGGAGTCCTCGTGCAGGAGCAGCTCGCCGGGCCCCACGTCCGAGAAGGTGGCGGCCCAGCGCGCCTCGAAGCGCCCGTTCGGCGCCCTCACCTCGAGGCGCTCGCCCTGGCGCAGCGGCCCACCGGCCAGCATCGAGGCGTCCAGGTCGAGGGTGACGTTGCCGAAGGCGTCGTGGTGGATCGCGTGGGCGATCACCTCGCGCTCCCCGATCTGGGGCTCGGGCAGCTGGAGGGTCGCCAGCGAGGCGGGGTCGATCGGCTCCCCCGCCTCCTCCAGGCGCGCCCCGAGGGCCAGGTGCGCCGCGACCGGGGCGAACAGGTCGCGCCCGTGGAAGGTGGCCGAGAGCGGCTCGAGCCGGAACGGCGAGCGGCCGAGGTCGACCGCCTCGGCCGCCCCGCCGACCCGGTCGAGGGCGCGCGAGAGCAGCCCGTTGTCCGGGCCGACCAGGTAGCGGGCCTCCCCGCTGCGCACGGCGACCGCGCGGCGAGCCGAGCCTACCCCGGGGTCGACCACCGCGAGATGGACGCCGGGCGGGCAGAAGGGGAGCGCGTTGGCGAGCGCGATCGCGCCGCCGCGGACGTCCTGCCGGGCGATCCCGTGGGTCAGGTCGATCAGCGGCGCCCCGGGGGCGACCTGCGCGATCACCGCGCGGCAGACTCCGGCGAACTCGTCGTCCGTGCCGTAGTCGGAGAGGAAGGTGATCGGCCGCGGCTCCGCCACGGGCGGATCAAATCACGAGGCCTGCGCGTCGGCGAGCAGGGCCTCGACCAGCCCGTCGATGTCGTGGCGCGCGGCCTCGACGTGGACCTCGAGGCCGGCCTCGCGGGCGGCCTCGCTGGTGATCGGCCCGATCGAGACCACCCTCGCCCCCGAGGGCAGCCCGTCGGGGACGGCCTCGACCAGGTTGTGGACGGTCGAGGAGGAGGTGAAGGTGATGTAGTCGGCCTCCGCCGCGCGCTCGATCGAGTCGGGGTCGGGATGCTCGGCGACGGTCTCGTACAGCGCGACCACGTCCACCTCGGCGCCGCGCTCGCGGAGCGCCTCGGGGAGGAGGTCGCGCGCCTCGGCCGCGCGGGCGATCAGCACCGGCTTTCCCTCGACGGGGAGGTTCGCCAGCGCCTCAACCAGCGCCTCGGCGACGGAGCGCTCGGGGATGACGTCGGCGAGCACGCCGTGCTCTTCCAGCGACGATGCGGTGCCGGGGCCGATCGCGGCGACCGTCGCATTGGCGAGGGCGCGGGCGTCCCGGCCCTGCTCCGCCATCGCCTCGAAGAGGAGGCGGACCCCGTTCGGGCTGGTCAGGCAGACGAGCGCGTAGCTGTGGAGGCTCTCGACTGCCCGGCGGACCTCGGCGGTGTCGAGCCGTGGCTCGATCCGGATCGCGGGCAGCTCGATCGGCTCCGCGCCAAGGCCGGCCAGGCGCCGCGCCAGCTCGCTCGCCTGGGCGCGCGCCCGGGTGACGACGATCCGCCTGCCGTCCAGGGGGCGGTCCCCCAGCCAGGAGATCGCCTCGCCGCGAGCCGCGACAGGTCCGATCACGGTGACCGCCGGCGGCTTCACGCCCGCCTCTCTGGCGCCCGCGGCGATCCCGCCGAGCGTCCCCTCGATCACCCGCTGCCGCGGCAGAGTCCCCCTTTCGATCACCGCGGCGGGCTCCGTCGGGTCTCGGCCGGCGCCGATCAGCCGCTCGGCGATCTCCGGCAGACGCCTCACCCCCATATAGAGGACGAGGGTGCCGGGAAACCTCCCCAGCGCCTCCCAGTCGATCACCGTCTCCTCCTTACGCGGGTCCTCATGCCCGGTGACGAAGGCGACCGCCGAGGCGTCCTCGCGGTGGGTGACCGGGATCCCGGCGTAGGCCGGCGCGGCGACCCCGGCGGTCACCCCGGGGACCACCTCGAAGGGGATGCCGGCCGCGGACAGCGCCTCGGCCTCCTCGCCGCCGCGGCCGAAGACGAACGGGTCGCCTCCCTTGAGGCGGACCACGCTGTGGCCGGCGCGGGCCCGGTCGATCAGCAGCTTCTCGATCTCTGCCTGCGGCACCGAGGCGTCATCGGGTTCCTTGCCGACGTAGAGGACCTCGGCGTCGGGCCGCGCGCCCGCTAGCGCCTCGGGCGGGATGAGGCGGTCGTGCACGACCACCTCGGCGCTCGCGATCAGCTCCAGCGCCCGCGCGGTGATCAGGCCCGGGTCGCCCGGGCCCGCGCCGACCAGGTAGACGACTCCGTGCCGGGCGGGCCCTCCGACCCCACGATCCGCCCCGGGGGTCATCGCCCCGCCTCGGCCGTCATCCTGTCGGCCCGCTCGAGGATCTCCTCCGCTCCGGCGGCGCGCATCCGCTCGGCCAGCCGCTCGCCGATCTCCCGGGGGAAGCTGGCGTCTTCGGTGAGCTCATCGCGGATCCACTCGCTGCCGTCGGGAAGGCCGCAGAAGGCGCGCAGGCGCAGCCGGCCGTCCTCGATCGTGGCATGAGCGCCGACCGGGGTGTGACAGCTGGCCTCCAGGGCGCCGACCGCGCTGCGCTCGGCGACGACCCGCGCCAGCGAGAGGCGGTCGGTCAGGGTGTGCGCCGGGACCGCCGCCCGCTGATCGCCGTCTCGCGCCTCCAGCGCCAGCGCCCCCTGGCCCGGGGCCGGGACCAGCTCGTCGGGGTCGAAGGCGAAGGCGATCTCGCTCTCCCTTCCCAGCCGGCGGAGACCCGCCGCGGCCAGCACCAGGCCGTGGAAGTCACCGGCGGCGTACCGCTCCAGGCGGGTGTCGACGTTGCCGCGCACCTCGGCGAGCTCGAGGTCGGGGCGCAGGGCGAGCAGCTGGGCGCGCCGCCGCAGGCTCGAGGTCCCGATCCGGGCCCGCTCCGGGACCTGATCGAGCGAGGAGGCCTCCCCGACATAGGCGTCGCGGGGGTCCTCGCGCCCGGGCACGCCGGCCAGCTCAAGTCCCTCGGGCAGCTCGGTGGGGAGGTCCTTGGCGGAGTGCACCCCGAGGTCCACCGCGCCGTCGAGCAGCGCCAGCTCGATCTCACGGACGAAGCGCGCCTTGTCGCCGGCGGCGCCCGGCTCGGCCGGACCCCGATCGCGATCCCGGTCGCCGGAGGTCCTGATCGGCACCACCTCCACCTCCTCGGCGAGCTTGGCGTCCCTCAGCTCGCGCGCCACCGACTCGGCCTGGGCCAGCGCCAGGGCGCTGCCGCGGGTCCCCAGCCGCAGCGGTTGGTCGGCCATCTTGGGCCCCCTAGCGGCTGTCGCTGCGGCGGCGGCGCTCCTCGAGCGAGGTGACGTCGGCGCCCTCGTCCGCGTCGGGCTCGGTGCCGGCGTCGAGCCCGAACAGCTCGCGCAGCGCGCTCACCTGGAAGTAGCCGTCCTCGCGATCGGCGGCCCCCTTGATTCGCAGGGTCGGCTCGTGCAGGAGCCGGCTCGCCACCGCCCTCGCCAGCAGCTCGACCCGCTCGCGATCGGCGGCGGAGAGGCTCTCCCAGCGGGCCTCGTTCTCGGCCAGCACCCGGGAGACGATCTCGTCGGCCCGCTCGCGCAGCGCGGCGACCGTCGGCAGGACCTCCTGGGAGCCGAGCCAGCGCTCGAACCGGGCCAGCTCGCCCTCCAGGATCGCCGTCGCTCGCCGCGCCTCGGCCTCCCGGCCGGAGGCGTTTCGCTGCTGGATCGCCTGCACCTCGTCCACGTCGTAGAGGCTGACTCCCTCGATCTCCCGGCAGCCGGGGTCGATATCCCGCGGCACCGCGAGGTCGATCAGCAGCAGCGGCCTTCCGTCGCGCTGCTCCATCACCTGGTCCAGCTCGGAGCGCTCGATCAGGTGATGCGGGGAGTTGGTGGTGGAGACGACGATGTCGGCGCTCTGCAGCTGCGCCGGCAGCTCGTCGATCCGCACCGCGCTGCCGCCGAACCGCTGGGCGAGGCCGATCGCCCGGTTGTGGCGGCGGTTGGCGATGAACACCGCCTGGGCGCCGCGCGCCGCCAGCGCCCGGGCGGTGAGCTCGGAGGTCTCGCCGGCGCCGACCAGCAGCACTCGACGGCTGGGGAGATCGCCCAGCGTCCGCTGCACCAGCTCCACCGCGACGGACGGGATCGAGACGCCCTTCTCGCCGACCGCGGTCTCCGTCCGCGCCCGCTTGCCGGCGGCCAGCGCCCCGCGGAACAGCCGGTTGAGCACCGGGCCGGTTCCACCCTCGACCAGCGCCAGCTCGTAGGCGCGCTTCACCTGACCCTGGATCTCGGCCTCGCCGACGATGATCGAGTCGAGCCCCGCGGTCACCCGGTAGAGGTGGCGGGCGGCCTCGGAGCCGCGCAGCGGGTAGAGCGGCCCGAGCAGCTCGGTCGGCCTGATTCCCGCCTCTCGGGCGAGGACGCCGAGGGTGAGGGCCTCGGCCTCGACCGGGTCGGAGACGACCAGGTAGAGCTCCGTGCGGTTGCAGGTGGAGAGGGCGGCGGCCTCGCTGATCGGCTCGTCGGAGACGAGCGCGCCGACCACCCCGGCGGCGCGCCCCTCGGTCAGGGCCAGCCGCTCGCGCAGCGCCAGCGGCGCGGTCCGATGCGAGACCCCAAGCGCCAGCAGCCCGCTCATCGGCCGCTCCGCTCTCCGTCGGCGACCTCGGCCAGCGAGCGCAGCTCCCGCTGGATCCGCTGCAGCTTGGAGGCCATGATCGCGACGTAGACCAGGATCAGGACGAGGAAGACGAGGTAGGCGCCCCCGACGTACGCCTCGGCGTCCTCGACGGCGAATGGCACGGGCATCAGCGGCCCCCCTCGCCGGGATCCTCGGCGGACATCGCGCGGGTCGCCGTCGCGC